>JAFGJY010000044.1 GCA_016928875.1 Candidatus Omnitrophota bacterium
ACGCACGCATCGACCTTCGGCATCATGCCGCCGCTTATGATCTTCTTCTCTTTGAGCATGTCGACATCTTTGAGCCGGACCGTCGAGAGCAATGAATCCGGATTATTGACATCGCGTAATATACCTGCAACGTTCGTGAGCACCATCAACTTCTGCGCTTTCATCGCAACTGCGATCCGTGAACATGCCGAATCCCCATTTACGTTGTACATCTCGCCCTTTTCGTCGATACCCAGCGGATAGATCACCGGAATAATGTTAAATTCAGTAAGCTCTTTGATCGGCATAATGTTCACTGATGTAATATCCCCGACATATCCGATATCGTTACCGGCATTCTGCCGCTTAACAACATTGAGCACTTCGTTATGAAACCCACTCAATCCGATCGCTCGCGCACCCATATGATTGATATCATGTACGATCTCTTTATTGATATTCGCAAGCGTGCTTGCAACGAGCTCGATCATGTCCTTATCCGTGACCCGATGCCCGTCAACGAATTTCGGCGTGATCCCCTTTTCTTTCATTGCTTGCGATATGGCCGGCCCTCCGCCGTGGACCAAGATCGGACGGATGCCGACATAATTCATAAAAACAAGGTCCGATAATATATGGTGGCGAATATCTTCATTGTCCATTGCCGCGCCGCCATATTTGATAACGATCTCTTTACCGCGGAATTTTTTAATGTACGGCAATGCCTCGATGAGTATGTTCGCCTTTTCAACTATACGTTCCATTGATTATATCTCCTTTATACCAACTTCGGTTTAACACCGTTCTTTGGCGGCTCCCCCGAGCATGCCCGGGCTCCTACAGGCCGACAGCCTGAATTCAACCTTCCTTGTGTCACCCTGAACTTGTTTCAGGGTCTCACAAGATGCCGAAATACATTCGGCATGACACAAAAGTTTAATCGTGGATCACAAATTGCAGTTCAAGTCGTGTATTCCGCGTTTATTTCAACATATTTTTTCGTAAGGTCCGAGGTCAAGAACTGCGTGGTTGCCCTGCCGCTCTTAAGATCGACCGTTATCTCAACATCTTTTTTTGAAAATTCAAATTTCGCGCGCTTTTTATCATAATTCAGCAATGTCCCGTTACGTATGATCGATACCGGCCCGAATTTGAGATCTAGTTTCTCTACATTACACGCAACGGAACGTTTCGCGCCGATCGCGGCAACGATACGGCCCCAATTTGGATCGGCCCCGGCAAGCGCGGTCTTGAACAACATCGAATCCGCGATCGCTTGCGCTCCTTCTTTTGCCTGTTGTTGTGTCTTCGCGCCCTTCATAGTTACGAGGCACACGCGGCTTGTCCCTTCTCCGTCATGGACCATCATTGACGCCAGTTCACGGCACACGTTAAAAAGCGTTTTCTTGAACGCATCGAGGCCCTTGCCCGCTCCTGTTATCTTCGGGTTCTTTGCCAATCCATTTGCCATAATAAAAACGGTATCATTCGTACTTGTATCATTATCAACACTGATCGCGTTGAATGTTTCATCAACGATCTCGCGGATCGCACGTTGAAGAATGTTTTTGCTGATCGCACAATCGGTCGTAATATACGCCAGCATGGTCGCCATATTGGGTTTCATCATGCCTACGCCTTTTGCCATTGCACCGATACGTACTTGTTTGCCTCCGATGTTGCACTGGCCAATGACCTGCTTTGTGACGGTATCTGTGGTCAGCATTGCAGCTGCCGCATCATCACCACCCTTTGGCGATATGTTGAAACACAATTCAGGGATCGATGAGACAATAAGTAATGGATCCAATACCTTGCCAATGATCCCCGTGGAACAGACAAGGATCTCTTTTTTGCTGATGCCCAACTCTTTTGCAAGGAACGCGATCGTCTCATCGACCGTCTCTTTGCCCTTTGCGCTCGTATAACAATTCGCGTTACCGCTGTTCGTTATGATCGCACGATGATATGTATTGCTGATCACCTTCTTGCTGTACTTGACCGGCCACGCCGTAATGCGATTGCGCGTAAAACACGCAGCTGCTACTGCCGGCACTACTGAATACACGAGCGCCAGGTCCTTCTTGTTCTTGTTCTTCTTAATGCCGCAATACAGCCCCGAGGCAAGAAATCCTCGCGGATACGTGATCGCGCCTTTGTGTTTTTTGACTTTTATAGTATTCATAATACTCATTTTCTTTTCGCGTCATCCCCCTCTCGTCGTCATTGCGAGGAGGGCAACGCCCGACGCGGCAATCTCAAAATTGTCATCCTGACGAATGTCAGGATCTAGATGCCGAAACAAGTTCGGCATGACACGACCAGAGATTGCTTCGGTCGCTACGCTCCCTCGCAATGACGACGAAGAGTAAAACGTCAGGGTGACAATTTAATTACCGAAGATCCATTGCTATTCGAAAAAACCGCATTCCTCTGCGAACCCGCAACGGATGTTCATGTTCTGGACTGCCTGTCCGGCCGCACCTTTGAGCAAATTATCGATCGCGGTTATGACGATCAACCGGTCCGTTTGCTTATCGCAGGTCAAGCCGATATCGCAAAAGTTCGTATGTGCCACATCCTTAAGCTGCGGGAATGTACCTTTGTCCTTTATGCGGATAAAGATGTTGTTCTTATAAATATCATTGAATGCCGTGCGGACATCATTCTCACTCACGCCGGATTTTCGCTCAAGATACAATGTTGTCAAAATACCGCGTGAGAGCGGTAACAAATGCGGTACGAAGGTGATCCCAACATCATCTTTTGATAATCGATCAAGCTGATCCTTTATCTCAGGCGTATGTTGATGAACGTTGACTTTATACGCCTTAAAGTTCTCGTGCAATTCGCCAAAATGGTTCGTCGGCGACGGATTGCGCCCCGCACCGCTCGCCCCGGTCTTTGAGTCGATCACGATCCCTTCTGTTTTCACCAGTCCATTCATCAATAATGGTGCTAATCCCAAGATCGTGCCGGTCGGAAAACATCCGGGATTGGCGATAAGCTGCGCCTTTGCGATCGCCTCTTTATTGAGTTCCGAGAGGCCATACACGGCCTGTTTAAGCAAATGTTTTGACGAATGTTTTTTGTCGTACCATTTTTCATAGATCGACACTTTTTTGAAGCGATAATCAGCCGAAAGATCGATCACGACCGCGTTCTTTTTAAGGAACTGTTCCGCATATAAAAGAGAGACCCGGTGCGGCAGTGCCAGGAACACCACATCGCTTTTCTCCCCGACCAGATCAAAATCATATTGCGCGATCTTTAGATTGACCTTGGGTGAAATATGCGGCAGAAATTGTTGTACCGGTACCGGTTCTTTGTCCATGTCCGCCAAAAACGATATGGTCACATCCGGATGTTTCAATAAAAGTTTAATGATCTCAAGGCCGGTATATCCTTTTGCACCAACAACTGCACATCGCAACATAGTTTATGTCCTTTACGTTAATTCTTCCTATCTTATTAATATAATATTAGTTATGAATAAGAAAAAAGTATTATAAGAGAAGCCCCCTCCTTTGTCAAATGTCAAACGACACATAAAAAAGGGGCAGATATCTCGGATATCTGCCCCTTTGCGTGTTCTTTATTCGATTGTTTATCGTGTGTTACTTCATTAAAAACATGCTATGCGGACAGACATCTCCCCTGTTGTCTCTTCCTTCTCTTTAACTGTCCGTTCTGCATAGCATTAAACATTGAGAAATTCTCCTTTTTGAGTAGCGCCAAAATATACACTATCTGTCGCATAAATGCAAGTTTTTTGGTCGATGGAACAACAAACATATGTCTTCCCCGCGCCGTGCCCCGCCGATAGGCAAGGCTTTCCGGGACGACAAAGATAGAGTGTTCGATGCGATACGCTACTTCCTCACCGCAATACCCGGATCCTTCGAACTTGTTTGCTCTTGCACAAAATTCACCGCCCGGATCGGATATGGAATATTGATGCCTTCCGCAGCATAGCGTTTATGCAAGGCTTTAATGAACTCATGTTTGATAAGATAATTGTCAACAAACTCCTTACACCGCAAGATCACGGTAAAATTGATACTAAAATCAGCGAACGTATGATACCGAATGAACGGATCGAACTCCGGAATGCCGCCCGTTACTTTCTGCATGACCTCTTTGCCGACCTCCATCGTCACCTTCTCCACCTTCTCAAGATCGGACTCATAATGCACGCCGACCTGTACCAGCACTGCCATTTCCTGGTCCGGATAATAATAATTCAAGATCCGGGCAGAAACCAAGACCTTATTCGGAATAACGACCATATTATTCGGCAATTGACGTACCCAGGTCGATCGCCACCCGATCTTAGTAACATAGCCCTCTTCTCCGGATTCAAGCTTGATGAATTGTCCGACCTTGATCGGTTTATCAATAATAAGCTGCATCCCTGCAAAGAAATTCTCAAGGGTCGGTTGCAATGCCAAAGCGACCGCCAGAGAACCTACTCCCAATGAAGCAATGATCGGCGTGATCGAGACACCGAAACTATCAAGCAGGATCAGCAAACCCAAAGCGATCACGATCGCTCGTAAAACCCCTTGCAATATACCTCCAGATGTCTTTAATACATCTACTTTGGGCGTATAAACCTTGATCAATTTAGAAAGCAATTTGTCAAGGAACATGATCACCGCAATGACCGTAGTGGCCTTAAAAGCGAGGAGAAAATACCGCGTCAGGTCGCCCGACGACTCCATGGGCAGGGCCTTTTCAGCAATAAAGGCACCGCTTACAAATATAAGCAAGGTAAGCGGGAAGTTAAGAGAATCCACCAGTACATCATCAACCTTGGTCTTCGTTTTTTGGGCCAATATCTCAATATGTTTGAACACGATCTTTTTAATTAAAAGCAGTATCGTTACCCATAAAAAATACGCGGCAGGGGCATATACCCAGGCTTTGATCGTGACCCCAAATATCGTGATTTCTTGCATAGTTGCCTCCTTTTTTCATTGCGTATCGGCGTTTTTCTCATAAAATATGTAAATCTTTATATTGTTATACTATAAATCGAAGAAAATAGCAAATCCATGCGCCACACAAAAAAAACCCTTAAAGAACTGCAGCGCCTCTTAAAAGTTCCTTTCAAAGACCTCGCCCTGCTCGATCATGCGCTGACCCACAGTTCTTATAAATACGAATTGCACAATCAACCCCAACAAAACGATATAACCGTAAAAGAAATAAAAGATAATGAACGCCTCGAGTTTTTCGGCGATTCCATTCTCTCTTTCCTTATTTGCAAAAAGCTGTACACGAGTTTCCCCGATCTTGATGAAGGCACGTTAAGTAAATACCGTTCACTGGTCGTATCCCGCAAACAGCTTTTTACGATCGCCAAAAAATTAAAACTCCATAAGTTCCTCTACCTCGGGCGCGGCGAACATAATATCCCGTTCCTGGAAAAAGCCAAGATGATGGCCGATGCCCTTGAGGCGATCATTGCTGCGATCTATCTTGATCGCGGTATCGATATAGTCGAAAAGTTCATCGGTACCCATTTCGACCCTTATCTCGTACTTGCGCGGCTTAAACGGCTCGATGCCATGGAAAACTACAAGAACAAACTGCAGGAATGCTGTCAGCGTGATTTCCAGGTCCTCCCTCAGTACAAGACCGTTGCGCACGGAGAAGAGTTCAGTTCGACCGTTCATATCCACAAGAAGAAATATGGGACCGGTAGCGGCAGATCAAAGCGCATCGCAGAAAAAGAAGCCGCGAAGGAAACGTTAAAAATATTGCGGAAGAAAAAAAGGTAAGCTACAAAATAAAATTACAGCCACGAGCGCAAAAGCGTCAGAATGACCTCTGACGCTTTTTTATTGCTTCCTCACAAAATACCACGTCCCTGCCTGCGGCAGGCCACGCGTGAGGGCGTGGATGGATGCGGATCCGCGGTGTGTGGAGATCCAAAAATAAATGGTAGCCGCAGGCTTTAGCCTGCGCAACAAACTCTCTCACTGACGCAGTGTGAGAAGAATTCTTTTTCACACTGCGTCAGTGGAATTGCTAAATACACGGCAGAGTTTAGCCTGCGGTTACCAGCGGAGTAGTAGAAAAAGGGGACGGAGCCCTTTTTACTCGGTGTAGCCTTCATGTATCATGAAATAGGCTGTGAACGGCCGTCTGATGACTGGGGTTGTGATTGAGGCGTTTCGGATGTTTTAGGCGGCGTTACTTTCAACTCATCGAGCAATTTATTGATCCCTTTATTGACCGCTGTAGCGACCAGGTCCTGCGCAACTGCGCGTTCAACGGAAAATTTCGGTTCATTGACCGTATTATAGATCTGGACCGGCACCTTGAAGCGCTCGCCTTCAACTATATTCGGCATGATCTTGCGGCTGAGCGTGCTGTTAAGAAGGACGGTTATCCTGTAATTGATAGTACTATCAAATGAATAGGTACCCATTCCTTCGACATCATATAAGTTCGAGTACATCTTTATATGATTTGAATCGACCTTGCCATCAAAGAGCTTAAAGATATATTCGATACGGCTGAAATCGGTATACCCCTTGGACTTTTCACCTAACCCGAAAAACATATCAAAACGCGATAGTATCTCGATAAAATCGATTTGTTTCAGTTTGCCCTCAGTCACGGTAACTGTCCCGGAGCCTTTCATGGTCTTTGGAATATCAGGATAGGCACCTGTGCCCTGCACGGTAACCTCAGCCTCTGCAGTCCCGTCGGCCGCATTGCTTACATCCTGCAAATACCCCTGCAGCTTGCCAAGCTTTAGTCCGTTAATAAGTACTTTCCCTCCGAAATCCCCGATCGCCGGCGCTGCCAAGTTCTTTATGTTAAGCGTACCGGTAACGGCCGCTTTTCCTTCTGCGATCGTACAGATCCCTTCTTCAAGCACCACAAGCCCGTTTGTCTCTTTCAAGCGGATGTTCACATCTTTAAAGGTATTACCGAGTAAATACGCATTGCCGAATGAAAGCACGCAACGACTGGTACCGGTCACACTTTGCTTAAGATCGGATTGAACGGCAGCGGGATCCTTTGCCGTTTGTTGCGCCTTTGTCGCATCGGCCTGAACTGCATCAACCGGGAGGTTATTCGGCGAAGCAGCTGAAGACTGCCCCGATGCCTGTACCTTCTTTTTCACGTCTTCTCTCCATACTGCCGGCGAGGTATAGTCAAAATATTTATCGCAGAACGAAAGGTCGACCTCATTGCCCGTTAACAAGACATCAAAAACAAGGGATGGTTTAAGCATGATCTGAAAACTGCCGTCAAGCAAACTATCGTTGACCTGTAGGCGCACCTTATCACATGAAATGCGCCGGTCATTTATATTGACCGACATTCCGATGTTCCTTAACGCAAGACCAGGCTCTATCTCCGCCGATAAGCTATCCATTACGATCCCGCCCGTGTAGGTCGCGTCCTTCACATCCTTAAGGTCGACCTTGCCCGAACCAAAGAGTTTAACTGTCCCGGTCGGGTTCTTATCCTTAAGTACAATTAAGAACTCGTCCCAATTATCAACATTAAAATTATTCGTGATGAAACTGCCTTCCAGCATTTTTTCCTTAAGATCGAATTTCGTAACGGTAGCCTTAAAATTCATATCACCCAGGATCACGGTCGTATCACCTGCGTAACTTATACCGTCCTGCGAACCAAAGCGTGCATTAATATGCATGGGGAGATCTTTTGACTTTGAAAAATATTGCGTAACACTTAAGACCGTATTCTTCAGATCGACATTCGCGTTAAAACTATCAACCCCTTCGGAGCGTTTGGCGACGACATCAAAGGCAACAGTCCCTGAAAAACCTACATTATACGGAAGGTTCTCGCTTACGATCGGAACGATGAGCGGCACAGTATCAAGAGAGGTTTTTGCCGAATAAAGTGTCACATCCCAACTCGGCTCACCGACCCAAGAGACCTTTCCTACTCCTTTTATATCAGAATCTTTCACCGTGAGCTGCAAGTCATCAAATTCGGCAATGCCTTTATCAATAGTGGCGCTCACGCCTCCTTTCAACGCACAATCAAATGCAATGCTCGTGCGTTCTTTCTCCTTAAATGATTCACTGTAGATGAGGTCGTTAATGATAAGATCATTATCTACCGTGATCGACGAACCTTGCTGTTTTATCTTTATCCGGCCGTTGACTATCCCTTGCTCAAAGGTAAGCGGCAGATCAAAATAATCACAGAAAAGACGCGCAACTTCAAGGTTCCCGTTCGTGATCATGGTCTCGGAGGCGCTCCACTTAAGCGCAAGGTCTTTTTTGGTAAGCAAGAACGTTCCCTTGCTCTTGCATATGCTCTCATCATTGCCCAGATTCCCCTCTATCTCATACGCGATCGGACGGCCCAGGGCCAAGTCAGAAACTTTACCATTCAGATCGGACAAGGTGAAAAAAACGTTTTTCGTAAATGTTTCGCCGGTCCCCTCTTCATTACGTTCCGTAAGCAGGCTTTCAAGCACACCGTCAAAAGCAACATTTTTGAAGGAGACCGATGCGATCGAAACCTTTTTAAACAAAAGCGGAATGAGTTTGATCGTAAAACGTAGTGAATCGGCACGCACCGAACACGTCAGCGTATGTGAATTGTCTTTAAGTTCAACGTTCTTTTTGAATTCGGGAATGTTGATCTTGGTGATCTCGATCGAAAATTTGGGAAGTACGACGAGGTTGAGCCGTTCAAAACGAAAATCCTTGCCAAGCGCTTCCTGCGCGTGATGACGGATGAGGGATGATACTTTTTCCTGAGAAACAAGTAATGGCAAAGAAAGATACAACGCCACAATGACGGCAATTAAAACGAGTAGTACGATACTGACTTGCTTTTTCATATGTCCTTATATCTCGTAGTAATTCAACGGCGATCCGACTCCCCCTTAAAAAGGGGAGACCTATAGAAAATAAAAAAGAGAGCACGCACGCCTCTAAGTAAGGTCTTCGTGCTACTCTCTTTTTTCGTATACGATTAACGTTTCGTAAACTGAAATGCGCGACGTGCCTTCTTGCGACCGTATTTTTTACGCTCTTTCATGCGCGGATCGCGAGTGAGGAACCCGCCTTTGCGCAATGAAGACCGTAATGTCTCGTCGAACACGCATAACGCTTTTGCGATACCGTGGCGCAATGCTTCGGCCTGTCCAGCCAATCCGCCGCCGGCCACCCGGGCCTTAACGTTGAACCTGCCAAGCGTATTCGTCGTCTCTAACGGTTGTTTAACGACCATGCACAAATTATCTCTTAAGAAATAATTCTTGATCGTCCTGCTATTGACCGAAAGATCGCCCTGCCCTTCACTAAGCCATACGCGCGCGATCGCGTTCTTTCTTTTCCCTGTTGCGTAATAAAGCCCCATATTAAAACATCCCTCCTGTTAATCAAAATTATAAATTAGAAATGAGAAATTACGAATTAAAAGAAAAACAAAAATAACAGCTATTCTTCTCGTTCAATTCATAATCATTTTTTTCAATTCAAAAAACAACGTAACTCAATTAGTAATTCGTAATTACTAATTTCTAATTAAACCGCCAACTCTTCCGGCTTCTGCGCTGCATGACGATGCGCGGGGCCGGCATAGACTTTAAGTTTCTTAAGCATCTCCCTGCCGAGAATGTTCTTCGGCACCATGCGTTTAACGGCGAGCTTGATCACATCGGTCGGTTTTTTCGCAAGCATCTCTTCAAATGAAGATTCCCTTAATCCGCTCATGAAACCGGTATAATGTGTGTAGATCTTTTGCTTTGCTTTGTTGGTCCCTGTAATCCGAACCTTACTGGCGTTGATAACGACAACATGATCGCCGCAATCAACATTGGGCGTGAACTCGCAGCGATTCTTTCCCATAAGGATGGTCGCGATCCGTGTGGCGAGCCGGCCAAGGACCTTGCCGTCGGCATCGATCAGATACCACTTGGTCTCAGGCTTGTCCTTTGGCTTTGCCATATATGTTTTGTGTGCTCTTCTCAAGGTTTTCCTCCTGTTTGTATTTCTATATGAATGTATTCGGTTGCCTCTTCACCTTCCTGTGTCACCCTGAACTTGTTTCAGGGTCTAGCGTTGTTTTGAGATGCCGAAACAAGTTCGGCATGACACAGCAGGCTTGTTAATATTATTATATAACCTATAACTGATGTATTTTCTTATATTTATAGATGCTAATAGAATTGAGGCAAAAATGCCTGAAAAGGCGAGGATTATAACAGAAATAGATATACCTGTCAAAGAGTTCCACTATATTTGTATAAAATTATAGTGTATTTTAAAGGGATCATCTTGAGGACCATATTCTTTTAATGCGTAACTTATTAGTGCAAAGCGGGTTGTAATTATTCTGCAAATGCAAAACCTGCCGCACGTTATGGCACGTTCATTCACCTACCATACCGGTAACGATGAGGGCGTAATTCTTGCGTGCTGCGGGATTCTCGGGATCGTGCGCAAGCACAACTTCCAATGCCTCTTGTGCTTTGTCATAATCATGCAACTGGTAATAATTGTCCGCCAGCCGCAAATAAAGAAAGGAATTATACGGATTGCCACGGATGAATTGCTCAAGATACCGGATCGATTCTTCATATCGTCCGAGCTTGAATGCAACATCTGCAAGTAACAAAACGAGCTTTGAATTATCTGCGATCCCCCGTTTGAACAACTCATACGCTTTTTCATAATTCCCGGCCGCAGCCTCTTTCTTGCCATGCAGTACCAAGGTATAGTTTTCATCCGGGGCCATTGCGATGCACATGTCCGTGATATACTCGACAAGTACAAGACAGTCGAACCAATGCGCTATCCGTGCGAGCGAATAATATTCCTCGATGCGGCCTTTCACATCGCTTACCGGGGTAAGCCACCGCATTGAGGTCATCATCCGCCGTGCTTCCCTGCGCGTCGTGGGTAACTGCAGCTCAGGCACTGCGTTCAGCGTCTCATTGTCCGTTGTGGTCCTTAAAAATGCACAATAATAACTATCGATATACACCAATTTCCATTTCTGCGAATTATTCAATTCGACAAGCCGCTTATACATGCCGTCATTTTTATCGGTCTCATACGTGGTCCGATATGCAAAAATAAGACAATCGAAATCATACCGCCTGAGAAAGCGATCAAAGGTATCTTTTTCATTAACGCTTAAGATCGATTCTTTATAGAACTCTTCGCCGTATATTTCCAAGCGGCCGTCCCAGAAAACCTTTTGTGCCGGGCCTAATTTCCATAAATAATAATTCCCAAAGAGCATGCGATTGGCATACAGCCTTCCGGTGATATGATGCCTGTCAAGAAATTCAACGACATGTTCGGGCGATCGTAAATACGATGTCGCGCCGAGACCGTCGGAGAGATCGCGCACTTTGTAGGTATCGAACGTCCATACCATTCCGCTATACATCGCTACGATCAGAACAATGCCGCATACGATCGTAATGACCCGTCGTGTCTTTTTCGTAAGTACGAGTTGCGCGGCTGCAGAGGCCGAAACCGCCAGGGCCATAAGACCAAAGAGCGCAAGATTCCGGTTTATTTTTGCCCCGAGATAAACAAACACACACACAACAAGCATGTGGAAGAGAGGGACTTTCCGCGTCCTTACCCACTGCCACACAAGAAGTATGCAACTGACTAATAGTAAACTAGCCGTAATAACCGTGGTAAACGTTATTCCCTTGCGGGCCAAATAGACCGCGGTCGGCAGAAGTTCTTGAATGTTGAGGAAAAAACTGCTGCTGGTGATCATCTGCCATTGTTCAAACGGAACGAGCGCACCTTTAAGGCCAAAGGGATTGACCAGAAGCCCAAGGGCTGAGACCGTAAATATTATCACAAGGTTCGTAAGATCGCGCACGTCTCCCCGCTTCTTTGTCCGTTCCTTATTGTTTGCAAGAAGGCCGGCGATCATCTCGGCCATACATGCTGCCATAATAATGAACCCGAGAATATAAAGGCCATGCATATTGACCCACATGACCATAAGCAGCGGCAGCGGTATGAGCATGCGCCACTCGCGACGCAAACGGAATTGTTCAACACAATAAAAAGTAAAGGTAAGGAACAAAAAGGACATCATTTCCGGCCGTATCCGCAGGCGGAAATGAAGCACCAGCGTCGCCATCATCGCTATGATAATGATAAGCGCGATGTTCTCGTTCTTATAATAAGGTTTTAACAAAAAATGAAAGGCAAGCATAATGACCACTGCCTTCATCAGCACGATCCCTGTCCACGAGAACATACTAAAGACCACATACAGTAAAACTTGAAAAAGCCACAAACGGTTGGTCCACTCAGCACCATCCCGCGTAAAGCTAAAGATATCTTTCGTGAACACCGTGCCTGATTCAAGCATGACCTGCCCGCTCTTAAGATTGAACCATATATCGCCGTCATGTGCCGGTGATATCGCGAGGAATGCCACCCACACAAAAAATAACGCGATAAAGATCCTATCAAACCGTATTGTTCTCATGTGCACTATACCATTCGTTAAGGAACCGTTTTGCTTCGTCATTCATCTTCGGATAAAAATTAATGAAATGGCACCGCCGCCCGCCCTGCTCCGCAGTGGCGATCGCCGCTTGTAATGTTTCGATATTCTGTACTTCGGCATTGAATTCCGCAATGAATTCATTTGTATGCAGCGGCTGAAAATGAAATACATACGGATGGCGTTGCAGCA
>JAFGJY010000045.1 GCA_016928875.1 Candidatus Omnitrophota bacterium
GACAAATGTGTGGGCTGTACAGCGTGCGCACGTGTATGCCCGGTCAAAGCAATATCCGGCACAGCAAAGAACAAACATGTAATAGATCAGAATAAATGCGTTAAATGCGGTTTATGTTTTACAACCTGTAAATTTCAAGCGATAGACAGGAAATGACCATATAAAGGAGATAGCGATGAGCGAGAAGATAACGATATATATAAATGATAAACCCTACGAGGTAGATGCCGGGCAAACGATCATGCAAGCGGCGGATAGATTGGGCTTCCATATTCCACGGTTGTGTTATCATCCGAAACTTTCGATCGAGGGGGCCTGTCGCGTATGTATCGTCGAAGTGGAAGGCATGCGTAATTATGTTGCTTCCTGTGCTTTTCCCATCTCAAAAGATATGCGGATACATACCAACACCGCTGTCTTACGCAGGGCACGCAGAGACATTGTTGAGCTGATCCTTGATAATCATCCGGATGACTGCCATACCTGCGACCGCGACGGTAATTGTGAATTACAACGGCTCGCGCATACAATGGGACTTAAGAAACGCCATTTCGAGGGCGAAAAGAAACATTATGAAAAAGATATCTCATCCCCGGCAGTACTCCGCGATCCGGATAAATGCATTTTATGCGGTAGATGTGTGCGAGTGTGTTCTGAGATCCAAAGGGTCAATTGTTTGCGTCAGGCGCATCGCGGATTTAAAACAGTGGTCATGCCGGCATATAATATGCCATTCAGCGAGAGCGTGTGTACCGCGTGCGGCCAATGCATCAATGTATGCCCGACCGCTTCATTTTTAGAGAGAAATTATACACAGGAACTTTTCCAAAGATTAAATGATCCATCAACAGTGAAAGTCGTACAGTTCGCGCCTTCAGTTCGCGCAGCGATCGGTGAAGCTTTTAATGTCCCTGCGGGGACATCCTTCGAGGGTGAGCTCGTAGCAACATTTCGTAGGCTTGGATTTGATTATGTCTTTGACACGCAATTCTCAGCAGACCTTACGATCATGGAAGAGGCAAGCGAGTTCTTGGAAAGATTACAGAGCAAGGGGAAGTTGCCGATGATCACGTCGTGTTCGAGCGCATGGATGAAATGTGTTGAACAGTTTTACCCTGATCTTCTTGATAACGTATCGACATGCAAATCGCCGATGTCCATGATGGGGGCCATGATAAAATCATACTTTGCCGAAAAGAAGAAGATCGATCCGCGCAACATATTCAGCGTTGCAACGATGTGTTGTACGGCAAAGAAATACGAGGCTGAACGGCCGGAACTTATGGTCGATGGCATGCACGGTGTTGATCTTGTTGTAACAACGAGAGAGATGGGATGGATGATAAAATCGGCTGGTATCGATTTTCTCAATATCAAGCCCGAAGCGCCCGATCATCCACTTGGCCTCTCATCAGGAGCAGGAGCGATCTTTGGAACGACAGGCGGTGTTATGGAAGCTGCGATCCGCACAGCATATGAACTGTATACGGGAGAAACATTGATCGATATTGAACTTACCGGCTTACGGGGCATGAAGGGGATCAAAGAAGGTTCGCTTGTTATGGATGGCAAAGAAATACGCGTTGCTGTTGCGCATGGGTTGGGCAATACCAATGAGTTGCTTGAGATCGTACGCAAGGAACCGGACCGATACCATTTTATCGAGATCATGGGGTGCCCGGGCGGATGTATCGGCGGCGGCGGCCAACCGTATGCCGGGTCGAATTCTATCCCGCTTGATGAGGAAATATTAGAAAAACGTGCTCAGGCATTGTATGGTATCGATCGTAAGAATACCATCCGGCGCAGCCACGAAAACCCGGATATTCAACGCTTATATAAAGAATATTTGGGCCGCCCGTTAAGCGCTACATCGCACAAATTATTACATACGCATTATAAAGCAAAATTGCCGATAGGGATCGTGCCACGCGAAATTCAGGCACGCTAAAAAAAGTAAAGGGGTTTTAAGATGGAGAACGTACAAGATCAAAAGCTCGATAAGTTGAAACAATACATGGAAAGCGTTAAAGGCGAAGAGCACCCGGAATCTTATTTGATAGCGATCCTGCATAGAGTGCAAGAATTATATGGGTATCTACCTCAAGAGATCATGGATCAAGTGGCCAGTGCCATGAGCATCCCGACCGCCCACATTTGGGGCGTTGCGACGTTTTATCATTATTTCAATCTGACACCGCGCGGAAAACATGTAATTTCCATTTGCTTGGGCACGGCCTGTTATGTCAAGGGCGCGGACAAGATACTTAATACGCTTAAAGATTATCTCAAGGTGAATATCGGCGAGACCACCGCAGATAATATGTTCACGTTACAAGAGACCCGTTGCCTCGGTGCGTGCGGGCTTGCTCCGGTAATGATGATCGACGAGAAGATCTACGGAGAGCTTACCCCTGAAAAGACCAGGCAGATCCTGGATAAATATAAAACGTAAGTTGTCGTCCAATCAAGTTACGGAAGAAATGAAGCATTGATTTTTAGATCGAAATAGATTATATTCACTCATAATGCAATGAGAATCAAAGGAGGAGAGCATGGGTAACAAGGTGTTGGTAATTGATGATGATGTTGAGATTATTGATGCGGTAACAACGTTGCTTGATGCAAAGGGATACCAGGTGATATCTGCCGAAAATGGAAAAGAAGGGTGTGCAAAAGCCAATGCAGAATCCCCGGACATTATATTATTGGATGTTATGATGACAAAAAAAACGGAGGGTTTTGATACTGCGCGTGCGCTTAGAGATAGCGCTAGCACGAAAGATATACCGGTCATTATGGTGACCGGCATTCGTAAAGAAATGAGCTTGCCTTTCGGATTTTCGCCGGACGATAATTTCTTACCGGTAAAAGCAGTGCTTGAGAAACCGGTAAAACCGGAAGTTTTGTTGAAATTAGTAGAAGAGCATATTAGAAAATAATCTCTGCTGTTATTTGTAGCAGAATGATCCTGCGGTGAGGAGCCTAGCTCTAAGGCCAAGGGGTGGAGACATAAGCTTCTTAAGTAAAAAGGAATGCTAAGTCGTCTCCCCTTTTAAGGCGTAAAGCCTCGTTGAGGCAACGCCTCTTTTCGAGGGGAGTGGCCGAAGGCCGAGGGGTTTTGCGTATTATATACTAGTTCTCAAAACCCCCCGTTCCCCCCTTGCAAGGGGGGACATACTTTTATCTTTTGCCTTGTTTCTACCCAACCAACCGTAACGTGGTCATGGTTGGGTTTTTTATTTATGTATGTGTGAGGATAAAGAAAATGGGAAAACGATTGGGGTTTATCGGCATCATAATTGAAGAGCGCAACATCGTTGCGGAGGCGGTCAACAAGATCCTTACGGAATACGGAGACATTATAATCGCCCGTACGGGAGTGCCGTATAAAGAACGGCATTGTTCGGTCATTACCCTTATCGTAGATGCAACGACCGATGAACTGGGGGCGCTCACCGGGAAATTGGGTTCATTGCAAGGAGTCTCGGTCAAGTCGGCGTTAAGCAAGGGGAAATAACATGATCATAATATTGTGGGAATATCAAAAACAAAGGAAAGGCCATGATGCAAAACACGCCTAAGGCATTACGCCTACAAATAGGACTTTTTGGCCGGACCAATGTTGGCAAATCGAGTTTTCTGAATTTGATCGCCGGGCAAGATGTTGCGATTACTTCAGAGATACCCGGCACGACGACGGATGTGGTCGAGAAAACCATGGAACTTTTACCGATCGGGCCGGTCGTATTTCTTGATACAGCAGGGTTGGATGATATATCGGAACTTGCAGAGCGGCGGATCGGACGCACAAGGAAGATCTTTGATCGTGCGGATGTGAGCGTGCTTATCGTTGAGCCGAATGTGTGGACCGAGTTCGAAGACCAGGTAATGCAAGCTGCTCAAGAGCGTAAGCAGGATGTGATCATTATTGTGAACAAGATCGACATTACGGCGCCTGATCAAAAGGTCATCGGGCGGGTACGAGAAAGAACGCCACATGTTTGTTTCTGTTCAAGTATCGATAAGCGAAAAAGGGACACTTATGTGAATGCCTTTAAAGAAGCGCTTATACAATGTTGTCCGGATGATTTCTTGAAGCCACCACCACTTATTAGCGGCTTGCTCCCGCCGAAAGGAATGGCAGTACTGATAACGCCGATCGATCTCGAAGCGCCTAAGGGACGCTTGATCTTACCGCAAGTGCAGACTATTCGGGACATTCTTGATAATGATGCGGCGACGATCGTTGTTAAAGAGCATCAATATATAGATGTGCTTGGGCAATTGAAAACACCGCCTGCGATCGTTGTGTGTGATTCTCAAGTTGTCTCTAAAATGGTCGCGGATACACCTGATCACGTAAAATGCACGACATTTTCTATTCTTTTCTCGCGGCTTAAAGGAGAGCTTATCGAAGCGGTGCGTGGAGTGCGTGTAATAGATGCGATCAAAGAGGGCGATAAGATATTGATAGCCGAAGCATGCAGTCATCATGCGATCGAAGATGACATCGGACGGGTAAAGATCCCACGTTGGATCAAACAATATCTAGGGACCGATATTATTATTGATACCTATGCAGGACGGGATTATCCTGAGAATCTGAGTGAATATAAACTTATTATCCATTGCGGCGCGTGCATGCTGACCCGCCGTGAGATGTTATATCGAATATATAAAGCACGTGAAGCAGGTGTCGCCATTACGAATTACGGAATATGTATAGCATACGTACAAGGAGTGTTGAAGAGGGTATTGTCACCATTTCCGGCCGCACTGAATGCATTTGAAAATAATCACTGTTACAAAGGAGTTTTAACATGACCGTTGATACACAAGATAGAAAGAACATTAGGTCCGCGGATATGGACCTGTGGATTAAACAGAGGATAAAACAAGAACAGATCGAAAAGTATATGCAGAACGACCGCGATTTCATCGATGAAGACCTGATCTTTAAAGCGCTTAAAAAAAATGTTAAGCCTGACCCGGTACGCATCCGAGATATTTTGCAAAAGTCTCTTACGATAACAATGCTCGACCCGGACGAGACCGCAGCGCTCATTAATGTTACCGACCCGGAACTGCTCTCAGAGATGCGTGATGTCGCGTATACGATCAAGAAAAAGGTCTATGATAATCGTATTGTGACCTTTGCGCCGCTTTATATGGGAAATTATTGTGTCAATAACTGCGCGTATTGCGGTTTCCGCACACATAATACAGGAATGAAACGGAAGATGCTTACGCTTGAACAGGTGAAAAAAGAGACCGAAGTGCTTGCCGGTGAGATCGGGCACAAACGTCTGATCGTTGTTTACGGTGAACATCCCCGTACTGATATTGATTATATGTGCGATACGATAAAAGCGATCTATTCAGTGAAGGTCAAGACAAAGAACAGCTGGAATTCTATCCGCCGCGTCAATGTCAATGCAGCACCGCTTTCGATCGAAGACCTGCGCCGACTGAAGGAATGCGGCATCGGTACGTATCAGGTCTTTCAGGAAACGTATCATCGTGAAACGTATGAACAGGTACATCCTCGGGACACGCTTAAAGGTCATTATGCGTGGAGATTGTATTGCATGCATCGCGCGATGGAAGCCGGCATCGATGACGTGGGGATCGGGGTCCTCTTCGGCTTGTACGATTGGCGTTTTGAAGTATTGGCGTTGCTATTACATTCACAAGATCTCGAGAAACGATTTGGCGTGGGCCCGCATACGATCTCATTTCCACGGCTTGAACCTGCGGCTGACGCACCCTTTGTTCAGGAAACAAAATATAAGGTCAGTGACGATGATTTTAAGAAACTGATAACGATCATTCGCTTATCGGTCCCGCATACGGGCATGATCGTCACAGCGCGCGAGAGTGCCCAAATGCGCCGCGATGTGATCACCATGGGGTGCACGCAGACGGATGCTTCCACCCGGATCGGCATCGGCGCCTACAGTGATCGCCTTAATCAGCAAGAGCAGGAAAAACAGCAATTCTTATTGGGTGATACGCGTGAGCTTGATGATGTTATTCGCGAATTTGCGGAAATGGGATACATAACATCATTTTGTACAGCGGGGTATCGGTGCGGCAGGACCGGGGAATGTATCATGGACCTGCTGAAGACCGGCGCCGAAGGAAAGTTCTGCAAACTGAACGCAGTGCTTACATTCAGGGAATGGCTCGATGATTTTGCTTCGTCCGAGACAAAGGCAGCGGGTGAGAAAGTCATTAAAAAAGAGATCGAGGAAGTACGGAGCAGTATTCCGACCGTCTTCCCGACATTGATGGAATACTATGAAAGAACCCGCAAAGGAGAACGGGACCTCTATTTTTAGATACATAAGGCGTATTCGATCTATCTTTTGTAACCATATAGAGACACGAAAAAGCATACCTCTTTTTCAAAGACTTAAAAAAAGAAATAAGTTCAGGGGGGTGCTTGTAAGTACGTAACTATATGATATCGTTTAAGTAGGGTGAGATAAGGGCAAACCTATCGTGAGGTAGGGGCGCAAAGCCACGGGTCTTAAGCCATAAGACAGCCGGGTTGCCGAGAGTAGAGACAGAACCATAAGGACTAATCGAGGCCACGCAGTTTTTTGGCTTAACAAAAAGCGCGTGGTCTTTTTATTTGGTAGAAATAGGAGAAGGCTATATATAATGAGCAAACGGGATGACATGTTCTATTATTTAAGGACAGAACCCAAGATGTTGAGCATTGACATTGGCTCAAGCTCGGTAAAGTTCCTCGCCATCCGCAAAGATGAAGACCGGTACATTCTGCATTATGAGATCCTTGATGAGAACCTGTTCGATCTCGACCAGGAGGGGATGGAAACGATAATGCCCAATATACGGGAGATCATGGAATTATTGTGCGTGAAAAGGACAACGCCGACATACATTTCTTTTTCGCATGATATACAGATAGCGCGCGAAGAGAACATGAAGCTTATCATGCAGGAACTGAAACATCAATGGCTGACGATCCCCTTTGGGATCAAGAATGACATTACGGCCCCGGGTTTTAAGAATGTTTATTTGATGACGCCGCAGCTTAAGGTAGAAGAGATATTGGACCTTTTTAAAGGATGCAATATCAATATAAGCGCGTACAGCGTTTCTCCGCTCGCATTACCGCGCGCATCAAATGCGCTTTTTAATGAGGATGATTGGTATGATACGACCGCGATCGTTGATATAGGTGCCAATGAGATCCTGTGTTGTGTATCGGCAGGGTATTATGTTCTGTCACTGCAGAAATTTTATTATGGCGGTAACCGGTTGGGAGAGATCTTGGCACAGAAACTCAGTCTCCCCGCAATAAACAGTGACTTCTATAAGAACGAATTTGAGACCATTCCGCAAGTTATCAGAGAAGCGGTCATGAGAGATTTTCTTTATGATCTTAAGAACTATTTCTCTGCTCTCGTTATAGAACGTGACATAATCCCGAAACGTGTTGTGGTCTCCGGCGGCGTTGCGCGCTTACCGCGCATAGCCCAATATATGACCAAAGCGATTAAGATCCCGACGCAAACATGGGGTATTCGCGGCGCTATTCATTTAAAGCATAGTATCTCCGGACAGCGGCAATTCCTCTATGATGAACCCGCGCTTGCAGTGGCTATGGGCATGCTTTCTAAAGATATAGTCATGGTCGAGGGGCCCACCAAAGGCAGTTCCAAAAAGATCATAATGTTATAAGATCGATCGGGATTTCTTCCTTTTTTTCATGTCTCATTCCATTTGTATGCCGTATAATGTATAAAAATTCCAAAATAAATAAGGAGGCACAATGGTGAGAGCGCGTTCGTTTTATATATGCGTAATTATAGTGACAATTATGGGGTGTGCTACAGTACCCAGTACCGGACGACAGCAGCTTGCCTTAGTACCGACCGAAACCTTACTCGAAGTAAGCGAACAAAATTATCAGCAAATACTAAACCAGTCGACCATATGTCAGGACCAACAAAAGATAGCTGTTGTTGATAAAGTTGGCGAGAGGGTCATTAACGCGGCGCGCAGGTTTATGTGGCAACATGGAATGGAGGAAGATCTCGATCATTTTGTATGGGGTTTTACGCTGATTGAAGATCCGAATACTGTCAATGCGGGGAGCTTACCCGACGGTAGGGTGATCATTTATACGGGGATATTTCAAGCAGCGATGGATGAAAATGGATTGGCGGTTGTTTTAGCTCATGAGATCGCACATGGCATTGCACAACACGGACGTGAGCGGATGAGCCAATTGCTGATCGCTCAACTTGGGGGATTAAGTCTGGCAGAAGCACTTGTTCGTAAACCTGTAGAAACGCAACAGGCGTGGTTACAAGCGTATGGATTAGGGGTCACTTATGGCCTGTTGTTACCGTATAGTCGCGCTCAGGAGAAAGAAGCTGATACGATCGGCCTTACTATAATGGCCAAAGCCGGGTATGATCCGCGCGGGGCAGTAGCATTCTGGCAGCGGATGATGCAGATCCCCGGTCCGCAGATCCCTCCCTATGCATCAACTCACCCGACCGATCAAGACCGTATTAATGCGATCCAAAAGGCCTTACCGGAAGCATTGCAAGCGTATGAACAGACGCGTTTTTACGGGTAAACGAGGGTATTACGCAAAAGTTTATAGGATAATAAGTTACCGAAAAAAAAATCATTGCAAAACAGTTTGAATTTTTTTACAATTACTAATCTTAATATAGATAAAACCCCTCCTATTTAATAATTCGTAACTGCAAGGACCATAGTTATGAAGAAAATACGTTTTGTTGTTACCCTAGTTTTTCTCTTTGTGACCCTTTCCTTAAACCTTTTTGCTTCAACAGCCGCAGATATACAATCACAAATAACGCAACTACAACAACAAAAAGCACAATTGCTATCCCAAAAGCAAGCGATCGTTTCACAGCTATCTGCATTGGGTGTTGAAGTGCCCCAAGACCTTGATGAAGCATCTGCGACTGCGAGTGCAACACTTGATAAAGACAAGAAAAAAGAGGACGAAGAGGACTATAAGGGAAAAAAACCGGATATTAATGAGGTCGATCTTTCAAGACCCGAAGGTCCGCGGGAGACGCCGGAACTAACAGATCTAGCGAGTCGCATTGAGATCGGCCCGGACGGGAAACCGCGTGTGCCGGTTGAAGATGTTATTCGGTTCCAAAGTAATACGCAGATGATGCGCGACCTCAAAAATGCTTCGCCTGAGCTGCGCGAGGCATTTAATCGAACATTACGCGAAAGCGTTTATGGCCCCCACGATCAGAAATTGATCGAGTACATACGGTCGTTGGAACCAGACCCAGAGAAAAGAAAAAAGATGGAGATCAAGATCGATGATTTCAGGACTCCCAAAGAAGGACAGACGCTTGAAGATATGATGAGGGACATCAATACCGACCGGGATTATCGTGTGCTGGTCAAAAATGAAAAAGGAGAGTGGATAGAAGTTGAGACATCGAAGTGGAAAGACAAATCACAGATGATCCTCTCTGAGACAAGCGGTTTTCAACCGCCTAAATCATGGGATGATATGACACCTGCCGAACGCACTGCTGCGCGCGATAAACATCAGGAACGTTTTCAAAAACCTGAAGGTTGGGATACTATGACGCCCGAGGAACAATTTAATGCGATCAAGAAACATCAAGACGATTTTGTTCCGCCTAAAGGGTGGGATCAAATGACCGGAGCGGAGCGGATGAGGGCCATAGAAGAACACAATGCCGAGCTCTCTCAGATGCAGACCGACAAAGATCATGCCGAGGCGAGCAGGGATTATTCGGATCAAGACATTGATCCGCAGACCGGCAGACCGAGACAAAAGGAAGAGCCGAATATTTTGGCGGTAAAACGGGGCGAAGCGACCTTGATCGATCCGGAAGGTTTAGGGGCGCAGTATAGGGAGAAAGTTGATGCAGCATTGCGCGATGGCAATAAATCCGAAGCAATAGCGCAGCTTCAGAAAGGTGTCGATAGTCTCGGTCATATACGAGAGGGATATCAAAAGCAGGGATATGATGTCGGCACATTGCCTAAAGATCTTCAATCGGCCATGGAAGTTATCGCAAACGCGAAAACAGATAGCAGAGCGAATCCTGCTGAGGTCGAAGCGAAATTAAAAGAGCTTGGCTTTGACGGCGGCATCGATGAGGTAAGTCAAAAAATTTCGGAGCAAGTAAAATCGCTGAAAGATGCTGAAATAACAACAGGCGCACAAGTCCGTGCGGCAGTTAATAAAGGAGCTGAAGAAGTCAAGCGACATGCAGAAGCGCATGATGAAGCTAAGAAAGTTACTGAAGTTGCAGTAAAGCTTGCTGATGGTGCCTATACCGCACATACATGGAACAGTGAAGCTGAGGCGCGCGCGGCGGCAAATCAACAAGTAGCACGCCGCAATCAGGCAGTAGATTCATTTTACACTCGCTATGATTCCGATCCGGAATTTAGAAAAGCGATC
>JAFGJY010000046.1 GCA_016928875.1 Candidatus Omnitrophota bacterium
GATAAAGAACTTTCACGAGATCTGGGATTAGTCATGAGCAATAGCGCGGAACAAGTCCATCATCGACAACTGAACGTTGAGCCCAAACAAGGCGATGACGTACGCCTTTTTGTCGATCTTGACCTTTATTATTCGGACAAATGCAATAAGGGTGATATCAAATGTAGCTTTTTTTATCATCCAAACAATAATGGCATTGGGTCGGTCGCGGAGCTTGCGACCTATGCGCTTGTGTGCCGTCGCTGCGAAGAGGCGCACTGTGTCAACGCATGTCCGGTCGATGCATTGCAACAACAAAAGGACAAGAACAAGCTTTTGGTACGGCATAATATGCGGTGCATTAGCTGTAAGTCGTGTTCACATGCGTGTCCGTATGGCACGATCTATCCTGAACACGTGCCGTTCCTGATCTCGAATTGCGATTTTTGTCTCGACCGCCGCAATAATAATGAAGAGCCGCTGTGCGTGAAGACCTGCAATTGCGGAGCGATCCGCCTTGAGAAGGGTGATGTAAAACTTGACGAGAATACATTCCTCGTCGGTGACAATATAATCGTTCATTCAACGCATTGGCAATGGGAGAAAGCGTGATCTATATAGTCTACGGTATAGTTTTTGGATTTTTGGTAACAGCGGTAATGGGGTTGTTCGCTAGCTGGGTTGACCGCAAGGTCACTGCACGCGTTCAATACCGTGTCGGACCTCCGCTTTTGCAACCTTTGACCGATATCATAAAACTTCTGGGTAAAGAAACGCTTATCCCGGCAGGTGCTTCACGGATCGCGTTCTTTGCTGCACCGGTGATCGGCCTTGCCAGCGTTGTGGTGGTTTCGACCCTCTTATGGGTCAATAATTTGACCCCGGCGAAAACGTTCTTAGGCGACCTTATCGTAGTTGTTTATTTATTTACGATCCCATCGATCAGCATTATCATGGGCGGTTTTGCTTCAAAGAATCCATATGCAAGCATCGGTTCTTCGCGTGAGATGAAACTGATATTAGGATATGAGTTACCTTTTATCCTTGCGCTTTTGGTGCCGATCATCAAAGCCGGGTATACGATCAGACTAGGGGAGATCATTACCTATCAGGTTCATAACGGGATCTTTATCGGCAGTTTTTCCGGTCTGTGCGCGTTTATCGTTGTGATGATGTGCGTACAGGCGAAGTTGGGCCTTGTGCCGTTCGATATCGCGGAAGCGGAAACGGAAATCGTGGGCGGATCGCTCATCGAATATTCGGGTGTCGGACTTGCGTTGTATAAATTGATGAAAAATATGTTGTTGTTCGTCCTGCCGTTTTTTGTAATGATATTGTTCATGGGCGGGCTTCGCTTCGAAGGGATCCATATTTTATGGGGGCTCTTAAAGTTCATCGGCGTGGTAGCGATCATTACCGTCGTTCGGAATACAAATCCCCGTGTGAGAGTCGATCAAGCAGTGCGTTTTTTCTGGGGGCCGATGACCATCATCGCATTATTAGGGGTTGTCTTAGCGTTAATAGGCAGATAATCTTTGAAAATTTCTAGTTAGTCTCATTGCTCTAATTTCTAATTTAGTTCGTGCAAAGAATATTTGACTTTCAAGAATTCGATCTTTTTAGAACAATTAGGTGAATTAGACATTAGGAATTTTAATGGAGAGTGAAGGATATGGGAGTTAAATTAAACGCGTTATTAAAATCACCGTGGGTATTTCACTTATCAACAGGCAGCTGCAATAACTGTGATATTGAGATACTTGATTGTCTTACGCCTCGTTTCGATATCGAACGGTTCGGAATGGTGCTTGCAGGCAGTATCAAGCATGCCGACGTTCTCTTGGTGACGGGATCCGCGAACCGGCAATCGATGGAGAGGGTAAAGCGCATATATGAACAAATGCCGAAGCCATGCCTTGTGGTCGCCATCGGTGAATGTTCCCTTTCGCGCGGGTTGTTCATTCATAGTTATAATTGTCCGGTCCCGATCGATAAAGTCATCCCTGTTGACGTGTACATCCCCGGATGTCCGCCGAAGCCGGAAGCGATCATTGCGGGTGTTGTGAAACTGATCGAAAAGGTCAAAGCAAGTCAGAAAGAAGCCAAGAAATGACAAGAGAAGAAGTCCTAAATACATTAAAGGAAAAGTTCAAGAACGACATAATCTCCGTTTTTGATAAATCACCGAAGAGAGTGTATATTGAGATCACGCCTGAGTCGTTAACAAGGGTCGCACCGTTCGTTTTTAACGACCTGCAAGCGCGCTTTAATATCGCTTCCGGTATGGATAGCCGTTATGAAATGGAGATCTTATACCATTTCATTATCGAACCGATCAATTTGCTTATTTCTTTCCGCGTGAAACTTCCGAAAGATAAACCGGAGATCGCTTCGATCACGCCGTTCTTTGAAGCCGCGAATTGGATCGAGAGAGAGATGAACGAAATGTTGGGCATCACCTTTAAAGGCCATCCTGATATGCGGCGTTTGTTATTGCCCGATCAGTGGCCGGAAGGTGTGTATCCGTTGCGTTGTGATTATAAAGAATGGGATGAAACAGCAATAAGAGATAGAGGAGTATAAGTAACGTTTCAAACAACAGAGAGAAGAAATAAATGTTATGGCTAGAACGATCGTACCTATAGGACCGTATCATCCGCTGCAGGAAGAACCGGAGTTCTTTACGCTTACTGTTGAGGGCGAGAAGGTCGTTGGCATTGATGTGAGAGTAGGCTATAACCACCGCGGGATCGAAAAACTTTCGGAACGTAAGAATTTCGATCAATCAACGTTCGTTATCGAGAGAATTTGCGGGATCTGTTCAACGAGCCATCCGTATGCATACACGCGGGCCGTTGAGGACGTGATCCCGATGGAAGTGCCGCCACGCGCAAAATATATCAGAACGGTCATTGCCGAAGGGGAGCGTATCCATTCGCACCTTTTGTGGCTTGGACTTGCCGGGCACTTTTTGGGATATAACACTGTGTACATGTGGGCGTGGAAATTACGGGAAGAGATCCTGGATGTGATGGAAATACTTTCGGGTAATAGAAATAACTATGCGATGTTCACACCGGGCGGGGTCCGCAGGGATTTCAAGCCGGACGACATTCCGGTTGTGCTCAAGAAAGTAGATTCGATCGTACCTACGCTTACTATGCTGAAAAAAGCAGTGATCGATGATCCGGTGCTGCATGCACGCACAAAAGGTATTGGTGTGTTTTCAAAAGAAGATGCGATCAATTTTAGCGCGTTGGGACCGACCTCAAGGGCCTCAGGTATTCGCAAAGACGTTCGTAAAGATTCTCCCTATGGTGCGTATGATCAAGTCGAATGGGATATGATCGTGACTGAAAATGGTGATGTGTTCGATAAAGTCGTCCTGCGTATATTAGAGATGTTCGAATCGATCAAGATCATTAAACAATGCTTGGATAAATTGCCGGCCGGCGAGATAAACGCGAACATCGAGAGCATTCCTCCCGGGGAAGGGATCGGTCATATCGAAGCGCCCCGCGGCGAATGTTTCCATTATGTAAGAAGCGATGGTACGAATAGGCCCGTTCGCCACAAAGTCAGAGCACCAACGTTCATGAATTTGCCGACCTATAAAGCGACCATTGTCGGTCAGACCATTTCTGATGCGACGATCATTCTGGCGGCCATCGATCCGTGCTACTGCTGTACGGAGCGCGTGTCGGTACGCACCGTAAAAGGGAAGAAGCTTTATAGCGGTGAGGACCTTATCAAGCTTTCACAGGCAAAAACCGAGAAAATACGGGAACAGTTGAGAAAATGATGAAAGAGTATTTTGCGTTCGACAATCTTTCGAATTTTGTGGGATTATTCGTGGTGTTCTTCTCTGTCATAGTAACGCTCTATTCGTTTGCGTTCATGAAAGGAAAAAAAGGTCTGTGGAAGTATTACCTATATGTTCTTTTAACAACGATCGCCTCGCTCGGGGTCGTCTTTGCGAGTCATTTGATCGTCCTCATTATCTTTTGGGGTTTTTTAGGATTCTTATTGTATTTGCTCATTGGGTTTGGTGAAGGAGAGCGGACATCAGCGACTGCGAAAAAGACATTTATTATCATCGGTGGTACTGATGCGATCATGTTGCTCGGTTTAGCGCTTATCTGGCGCTTGACGGGTACGTTCAATATGGAGCATTTAACGATCCCGCTCTCGAACAAAGCCGCCATTGTGGCCTATCTAGCACTTGCTATCGGTGCGTTCGC
>JAFGJY010000047.1 GCA_016928875.1 Candidatus Omnitrophota bacterium
CATGCCGGTTGCGATGGAGAAGGAATTGCGTTTTGCTATCCGTGAAGGCGGCAGAACGGTCGGTGCCGGCGTTGTAAGCGAAATCATGGAATAATTTATAGGGCAGTTGCGTGTAGCAACTGCCCATTTTAATGTTTATTGAGAAATGACAATACTATGACAACAAAAGTTCAGGAAAAGGTTAGGATCAAGCTTAAAGCATACGATCATCGTATCCTAGACCAATCGGTCGAGGAAATCGTCGGTACGATAAAGCGTACTGGTTCGAAGATGGTTGGGCCAATTCCGCTTCCGACACAGATCGAAAAATTCACTGTGTTGAGAAGTCCTACCTGTAATAAGAAGGCCAGAGAGCAGTTCGAGATGAGAACGCACAAACGTTTACTTGATATCATTGAACCTACATCAAGGACCGTTGATGCGCTCATGAAACTGGACCTTCCAGCGGGTGTTGACGTAGAAATTAAGCTCTAATGCGGAGTAAGTAACGAAGTCTTATTCCTTAATGAGACGAGGAGTTTGTAATGTCGGTGGGTATTCTAGGGAAAAAAATCGGGATGACGCAGATCTTTGATGAAAACGGTAAGATGGTACCTGTTACCGTTGTAAAGATCGAGCCGACATATGTTGTGCAAAAGCGTGTGCCTGAGACGGACGGTTATAGTGCGGTTCAATTGGGCGCTGTGCAAGTCAAGAAAACGACCAAGGCGATCGCAGGGCATTTAAAAAAGGCCGGCGTAACATCTGTGAAGGTTTTTAAAGAGGTCAGGGACGAAAAGATCGCAGCGCTTGAGACTGGTGATCGCATTTCACTCGATACATTCGCAGTCGGGGATTTTGTCAACGTAACGACGAAATCGATCGGCAAAGGTTTTCAAGGCGTTATTAAGCGCCATCATTTTAGCGGTGGTCCTGCTTCACATGGTTCAATGTTCCACAGAGAGCCAGGTGGTATCGGTTCACAGGCAGGTGGTAAGGGTTGTCGTAAAAAGGTAAGGAAAGGAAGACCTCTTCCGGGGCAAATGGGCAACAAGAACGTTACGGTCCAGAACTTGCAGATCGTTGATATTGATCTTGAAAATCAACTGCTCGTACTTAAGGGGAGCGTGCCTGGTGGTGGCAATAATGTCTTAACGATCATCAATTCGTTCAAAAAAAGCCCTAATCTCGAATGGAAAGTTCAGAAAGCCGGGACCGAAGCAGCAAATGCCGCAGCTGCGAAGGACGAGGCAGTAAAAGAGGAAGCACCTGTGGAAAATGTTGCAGATGAGACAGCAGAACCTCAACCCGAGGTCGACAATAATAACAATGACGAAAAAAAGAATAATTGAGAATATATCATCATGGCCAAGGTAAGCGTTCTTAAAAAGACGGGCAAAAAGGCAGAAGAGATCGAGGTTAGCGACGCGATCTTCAATGCGCGGATCAACAAACGTTTACTTGACGACGTAGTTCGTTTGTACGGGAATAATAAACGTTCGGGAACATCGTCGACGAAAACATTCGGCGAAGTTAGAGGTGGCGGGAAAAGACCGTGGCGGCAAAAAGGTACTGGCCGAGCGCGTTCAAGCTCTATCCGTAATCCATTGTGGCGGGGTGGTGGTACCATTCATGGACCGAGACCGCGGGATATAAATTATTCAATACCGCAAAAAATGCGGCTTAAGGCCATAATCAGTGCGCTTTCATCCAAGAATAAGGATGGTAACATTATCGTTGTCGAGGACCTGGCACTTAAAGCTCCGAAGACCAAAGAATTTTATGAGATCATAAAGGCATTGAAACTGCAGGCGGACAGCGTCTTGTGTGTTGTGGGTGCAAAAGGCACGAACATATTACGTGCCGCAAGAAATGTTGATGCTCTTTCGCTTAAATCAGCAGAAGAGTTTAATGCGTATCACGTAATGCGCAAAAAGAAAATATTGATCGAAAAAGAAGCAGTCCAAAAGGTCGAAGAGCGTTTAAAAGATATCACTTAATAACCATGGTGAGGTAGATCATGCAAGCATATGCGTATGACATCATAGAAAGTCCGATCATAACTGAGAAAGCTGTCAGACATTCAGCTGAGAGCAATCAGTATAGTTTTAAGGTGAACAAACGTGCCAACAAGACCGATGTTAAGCGGGCGATCGAGACCATTTATGGTGTTGAAGTGATCAGCGTTAAGATCATGAACGTTCGAGGCAAAATAAAACGAGTTCGTTATCAGTTGGGTCGCACGGCGTCCTGGAAAAAAGCCATCGTTCGGCTTAAGGCAGGCCAAAAGATCGATTTTGCATAAAAGCAAGGAAAGATAGAAGATTATGGGTATCAAAAGTTATAAACCAACAACATCGACACGTCGTTTCGGACAGGTATCGGATTTTGCAGAGATCACGGCAACTAAGCCGTATAAGCCGTTGACGATTATCAAAAAGAAAACAGCTGGTCGTAATTCTTACGGCCATATTACCGCCCCGCATCGCGGTGGCGGCAGCAAACGTCGCATCAGACTCGTTGATTTCAAAAGAAGGAAATACGGTGTGAAAGCGAAAGTGCTTTCAATTGAATATGATCCGAATCGTTCGACCCGCATAGCGCTTATCGAGTATGCAGATAAAGAGAAAGCATATATCTTAGCACCGGATAAATTAAATGTTGGTGACCATGTCGTTAGCGGAGAAAATGCTGATATTGCGGTCGGTAATCACTTGCCGCTTGGCAAAATACCTCCGGGAACGCCCGTGCATAATATCGAATTACGTTCAGGGCAAGGCGGTGTCATGGTACGTGCTGCGGGACAGGTTGCGCAGATCCTAACACTTGAAAATGATTTTGCTCATATTAAACTGCCTTCCGGAGAAGTAAGGATGTTCAAGACCGATTGTTATGCAACGATCGGCCAGTGTTCGAACATCGAACACAATACGATCTCGCTCGGCAAGGCTGGCAGAAACCGCTGGAAAGGCAGGCGCAGCCGTGTTCGTGCGGTCGCGATGAATCCGGTTGATCATCCAATGGGCGGTGGTGAAGGTAAATCTTCGGGTGGCCGTCATCCTACAAGCCGTACAGGTCAAAAAGCAAAAGGGTTAAAAACGCGTTGCCGTAAAAAACAGAGCAGTAAATTTATCGTAAAGGATAGGAGAAAGAAATAATGAGTCGTTCTACCAAAAAGGGTGCATTTGTAGACGAGAGTTTATATACGAAGATAACAAAGGCGCAGGCAACGAAAGACAGAAAACCGATAAAGACGTGGTCGCGTCGGTCAACTATTACACCGGATTTTGTCGGGTTAACGCTTTCGGTATACAATGGTAAAAAATTCATTAATTATTTCGTTACTGAAAATATGGTCGGGCACAAAGTTGGCGAATTTGCTCCGTCGCGCCAGTTCAGGGCACACGGTGGCACTGATAAGGCAAAACAAGAAGAGGGCGGAACGGCTCCGGAAGCATCATAACGAGGGAATGGGATTACGATGAACGTTAAAGCACAGGCAAAATATATACGAGTTAGCCCACAGAAAGCGCGTTTAGTATTGCCGCATATCAAAGGTAAGAAAGCGCTGGTTGCATTAACAATACTAGAGAATATGCCACAAAAGACAGCGCGCCTTACATTAGCTGTGCTCAATAGCGCTATTGCGAACGCAAAAAATAAAAAGATGAACTTAGAGAACTGTATTATTTCAGATGCACGCGTTGATGAAGGGCCAACATTAAAAAGATTGATGACCCGCGCAATGGGCCGTGCTGATAGATTGCTTAGACGAACATCACATGTGATGATCGAGCTGACCGAAGAAACAGCAGCGGGCGCCGAGCAAGAAAAAGTAACCACATCGAGCAGGAGGTAATGTCTTGGGACAAAAAGTGCATCCGTATGGAGTGCGTTTAGGATTCGTTAAAGATTGGAAAGCGAAATGGTATTCACGTCGCGAGTACAAGGAATTACTTTTTGAAGATCTGCAGATCAGGAAAAAAGTCAAGGACATGCTTAGGCACAGCGGGATCGCATCGATAGATATAGAGCGTTCGTCGGGCCGTGTACGCTTGAGGATCTATTCTGCTCGTCCGGGGATCATCATTGGCCGCAAGGGGCAAGAGATCGATAAGTTGCGAACCGAACTTGCGAAGGTCACCTCAAAGGATATATACATCGACATTAAAGAAGTGAAGAACCCGCTTATTTCTGCTCAGTTGGTCGCTGAGAACGTTGCTCATCAGCTTGAAAAACGAGTATCAACCCGTAAAGCCATGAAAAAAGCGATATCTTCATGCTTATCTAATGGCGGTGACGGGATAAAGATCCAGTGTTCAGGGCGTTTAGGTGGCGCTGAGATCGCACGGGTCGAAGGCTATAAAGAGGGTAAGATCCCGCTGAATACGTTTCGCGCGAATATAGACTATGCATATGCTGAAGCCCGGACAACATACGGCGTGATCGGCATCAAGGTCTGGATATATGTTGAAAAGGAGATCGTTGAGCAAGAAGAAGAAAAACCGCAGGATAAAGGCAGTAAGAAAAATAAACGCAGACAGCCTGTGAAGGATGATAAGCCTGAACAGTCAGATAAGCCCGAGGAACAGATAGACGAAGGAGAAGTTGACAATGCCGTTGATGCCGTCCAGAGTTAAATATCGCAAAAAACATCGTGGCAGACGAAAAGGTATTTGTTCGAAAGGGAATAAGGTCAATTTCGGCGAATACGGTCTGAAAGCCTTGGGTTGTGGTTGGATGACTAATATCCAGATCGAAGCATCACGTGTTGCTTTGACCCGTCATTTAAAACGCGGCGGTAAAGTATGGATCAGGGTTTTCCCCGATAAGTCGTTCACAAAAAAACCGGCTGAAACGAGGATGGGCAAGGGCAAAGGCGCTCCGGAAGGTTGGGTCGCGGTGATACGTCCGGGACGTATTCTCTTTGAGATCGAAGGCGTACCGGCACCGCTGGCGCGTGAAGCATTTCGTTTATGTGCGCATAAATTGCCATTTCGCACAAAATTTGTAAAAAGAGGGGCACTACGATAATGAAACCGCAAGAGATCAGAGATTTGACCACAGATGAAATGGCCGCGAAGGTTGATAAACTGAAAAAAGAGTTGTTCGATCTCCGCGTTCAGGCAAAAACAGGTAAGCTTGAGAAGCAGGCGCGTATTCAAGCGGTCAAACGTGATATTGCACGGTTGCTTACGATAAAAAATGAACTATCAAGCAAGACCCAAAAATAGAGGATAGTAGATGAGCGCAGAAACTAAAAAAAGAGGCAATCCGAAAAGGAAAATTGGTATCGTACTTAAAAATTCGATGAATAAGACGATCGTTGTGGGGATAACGAGGCTCGTTAAGCATAAGCTTTATAACAAATATATCAAACGTACCAAGAAATGTTACGTTCATGATGAGAACAACGTTGCTCAATGCGGTGATAAAGTGAGGATCATTGAAACAAAGCCTCTCTCGAAACTGAAGAGATGGCGTTTAGTCGAGGTATTAGCGCAATGATACAATTGCTGACAAAATTAGATATTGCTGACAACAGCGGCGCAAAACAAGCGTCGTGTATAAAAGTAGTCGGCCGTTCTGGCAAAAAATATGCGACGATTGGTGATATCGTGGTTGCATCGGTAAAAGAAGCATTGCCGAACGGAGCTATTAAAAAAGGCGATGTTGTAAAAGGTGTAGTTGTGCGGCAGAAAAAAACATTGCAGCGGCCTGATGGGACAACACTTCGTTTTAATACCAATAGCATAGTGCTTATAGATAAAGACAAAAATCCGCGCGGCACTCGTATCTTTGGTCCTGTTGCCCGAGAATTAAGGGATAAAGAGTTCACCAAAATAATATCATTAGCTCCGGAGGTTGTATAAGTGTCACGGTTACTTAAGAATGATACAGTCGTCGTTCTCGCAGGAAAGGACAAAGGGAAAAAAGGCAAGGTCTTGCGTGTTATGCCGTCCGAACGTAAGGCAATAGTTGAAAATATAAATATGCAAACACGCCATCTGCGGCCCACGAGGGAAAACCCGAAAGGCGGTAAGGCGAGTTTCGAAGGACTTATCAATGTGACTGATCTGATGTTGGTATGTCCGCGTTGTCAGAAAAATACGCGTGTCGGCTATATGATCTTGCAGGATAAAACAAAAAGACGCGTTTGTAAGAAATGTCAGGAGATCATTTAAACTATGGCTCGGCTCAAACAAAAGTATTTGGATCAGATCGCTCCTGCTATGATGGCAGAGTTTGGATATAAGAATAAACTGCAAGTTCCGCGTGTCACAAAAGTGGTCATTAACATGGGCGTTAAAGAAGGCGTGCAAGATGTTAAGATCATAGATCAGTGTGCCGAAGAGCTCACGATGATCACCGGACAGAAAGCGGTCATAACAAGGGCGCGCAAATCTATATCAAACTTTAAGATCAGAGAGGGACAACCGGTCGGTGTAAAGGTTACTTTGCGGGGTAAAATGATGTATGAATTTATCGATCGCTTAATCTCGATCGCGATGCCGCGCATCAAGGACTTTCAAGGAGTATCGGATAAAAGTTTTGATCAAGGTGGTAATTTTGCTATGGGGCTTACCGAGCAGATAGTATTCCCTGAGATCAATTTTGACAAGGTCAAGAAGATCCAGGGCATGGATATAGTCTTTGTGACAACGGCAAAAACGCGTGAGGAAGCGAAAAAACTTTTACAATTATTCGGCATGCCTTTTAGGAGGAAATAAATGGCAAAGACGTGTTTAAGGGTCAAACAAGCAAGAAAGCCTAAATTCTCGGTCAGGAAATACAATCGTTGCAAAGTGTGCGGTCGTCCGCGTGGATTCATGCGCAAGTTCGACCTTTGCAGGATATGTTTTCGTGAACTAGCATTGCAGGGGTTCGTGCCGGGCGTAGTTAAGTCGAGTTGGTAACTGAGGAGGACACAATATATGTCTGTTACAGATACAATAGCTGATTATATAACGATCATTCGTAATGGGTGCCGGGCCGGCAAAGACAGTGTTACCGTACCTTCTTCTATCATGAAGGTCAAAATCACGGAAATATTAAAACGGGAAGGGTACATCAATGATTTCAGTGTTGTCGAGAACGGCTCAAAAAAATCGATTTTTATTAAATTAAGATATAAAAAAGACGGGTCTCCTGCGATCAGGAACTTGACCAGGGTTTCTACCCCTGGGTTGCGGCGTTATGTCGAATCGCGCAAAGTACCGCGGGTTCTGCGCGGTATCGGCACGATGGTCGTCTCGACTTCGCAAGGCGTGCTTACGGACGATGAAGCGCGCAAGCAGAATGTCGGTGGAGAATTGATCTTTAAAGTTTGGTAACTCTCTGAGGGAACACGATGTCACGAATAGGAAAAAGACCAATAACGATACCACAGAATGTAAAAGCGACCTGCGAGAAGAACGTTGTTACTGTAGAGGGCGCGAAAGGCAAGCTTCAGCAGGGTGTTGATGTTGCGATCGGGATCGATATCAAAGACAATAAAATATCGGTCAGTCGTTCATCGAACAACAAACGTTTTCGCGCTATGCACGGACTTTATCGTAATCTTATCAACAATATGATCATCGGCGTTTCCAAGGGGTTTAAGCGCGAGCTTGCAATTGAAGGTGTTGGTTATAAAGCGCAAATGAAGGGTAAAATGTTGGTGTTGGATCTTGGATATTCGCATCAGATAGAATTTAAACCACCCGAAGGCGTGATCATTACGGTTCCGTCTCCGACATCTATCATAGTTGAAGGTATTAACAAGCAAGCGGTCGGACAAGTTGCAGCTAATATCAGAGAGTTCAGGAAACCCGAGCCATATAAAGGCAAAGGCATCAGATATATGGGTGAGTACGTCCGCAGAAAACAAGGCAAAAAAGTAGGGTAATCGGGCTATGTTAAAAAAAGCAATAAATAGACAAAAACGGCACTATAGGATCCGTAAACGGGTGCTTGGGACCAATGGACGTCCACGGCTTGTGATCAAACGTTCGCTCAAGAACCTTGCGGTCCAAGTGATTGACGATGTTTCGCAAAAAACGTTATATGCTACAAGTACGCTTGCTAAAGACACGAAAGGCAAGATCAAATATGGCGGGAATGTTCTCGCTGCTAAAGAACTGGCAAAAGTATGCGCCGAAGGGCTGAAGACGAAAGGGATCGCTAAAGTATGTTTTGACCGTGCGGGGTATCTCTATCACGGCCGGGTCAAGGCTTTAGCGGACGGTCTTCGCGAAGCCGGCATTAAAATGTAATATAAGAGGAGTTTACCTTGGCTACAGAAAACCTTGAAAAAGAAAATGTCATCAAAGAAATAGAAGCATCGAAACAGCAAGAGCTGATAGAAAAGGTCGTACACATTAGTCGTGTTTCAAAGGTCGTAAAAGGAGGCCGCCGGTTTTCTTTTAGTGCCTTAGTGGTCGTTGGTGATGGCAATGGAATGGTTGGCTATGGACTTGGCAAGGCTAATGAATTGGCCAGCTCGATCCGGAAGGGCGGCATCAAAGCGCGCCAGAACATGGTAAAGATTAATCGCAAAGGGTATAGTATCCCGCATGAAATAATCGGTCGCTACGGTGCAGGCCGTGTACTATTGAAGCCAGCGTCTCAGGGAACAGGCGTGATCGCAGGCGGATCGGTCCGGGCATTATGCGATGCATGTGGCATTAAAGATATTCTGGTCAAGAGCCTTGGTTCTGACAACAAAGCTAATGTGTTAAAAGCAGCGATGAATGGGCTTACGAGCTTGATCGGGGAGGATGACGATGAAAAGTAAATGCCCGTATAAAAAGAAAAAAAGACGTGTTGGCAGAGGGCCGGGATGTACTAATGGTAAGACATGCGGCAGAGGGACCAAGGGGCAGTACTCCCGTTCCGGCTCAAAACGGCATCTTATGCAAGAAGGCGGTCAGAACACATTTATTCGCCGATTACCAAAACGCGGGTTTGTGAACGCAACGAAAAAGATCTTCGAAATCATAAACGTTTCATTGCTTGGCGAACTTGATAAAGCTGAAATCGTCCCAAAAGATCTTATTGAACTTGGTGTTATTAAACGTATCAAAGACGGCGTTAAGGTTTTGGCTAAAGGCGAACTCGATAAAGCAGTGACGGTACACGCACACGCTTTTTCGGCTGCGGCGGTCGAGAAGATCGAAAAAGCGGGCGGTAAAGCTGTTATTATTAAAGAAGCGTCATAACGGACTATTCGATTTTTCCTATGGTAGGAGAATTTTTTAAAGCATTTGTGAATATTTTCAAGATAGAGGACTTGCGAAAAAAAGTCCTTTTTACGTTGTTGATATTCATTGTGTATAGAATAGGCGCGCATATTCCGACGCCTGGCGTTGATGGTAAGGCACTTGCGCGGTTCTTTGAAATGATGAGTCGTTCGCAAGGGGGCAGTCTTTTCGGCATCATGAACCTGTTCTCAGGCGGTGCGATGCAGCAGATGACTATCTTTGCCCTCGGTATTATGCCATACATTTCGGCATCGATCATTCTTCAGCTTTTGACTGTGGTCATACCTGCGCTTGAACGTTTAAGCAAGGAAGGTGACGAAGGCCGCAAGAAGATCATTCAATATACGCGGTATACAACGGTTGGCTTGGCGCTTATTCAATCGTTTTTTATCAGTCTATGGCTCGAAAATCCGAATGCGTTTCAGGGTATTGTGATCGTTCAGAATCCCGGGTGGGGGTTTCGTCTGTTGACCATGCTTACCTTTACAACAGGAACGGCGTTCATTATGTGGCTTGGTGAGCAGATCGATGAATCGGGCATTGGAAACGGCGTATCGTTGATCATCACGATTGGTATCATTTCGCGTATGCCGCAAGCGTTCTTTCAAACCATTGCATTGCTTTCTCCGCTTGATCCTTCCCAGCGTGTTTTCGGCTGGTGGAAACTCGGATTGATGTTATCGTTAGTAGTTTTTACTACAGTAGCAGTGATCTATATTATTCAAGGGCAGAGAAAGATACCGGTCCAGTATGCCAAGCGTGTGATCGGACGGAAGGTATACGGCGGACAAAGCACGTATCTGCCGCTTAAGGTGAATCAAGCAGGGGTCATCCCGATCATCTTTGCGCAATCAGTGATCTTGTTCCCTGCGACCATAGCCGGTTTTGTGGCAAATCCTTATTTGCAGACGATCGCGACATTTTTATCATCCGGGAAGCCGGGCTACTTTATCTTATATCCGTTATTGATCATTTTCTTTTCGTATTTTTACACGGCGATCACGTTCAATCCGGTCGAAGTGGCCGAAAATCTGAAGAAATACGGCGGATTCATCCCGGGCGTTAGGCCGGGGAAAACCACTGCTGAATATTTAGATTTTATGATGACGAGGATCGTGCTTTTTGGTTCTGTGTTCTTGGCTCTTGTGGCGATCTTTCCGAGCATTGTCACGATCAGCCTTAAGATACCGTTCTTGGTAGCAAGCTTTATGGGTGGTACGGGATTGCTTATCGTAGTTGGTGTGATCCTGGATACCATGAAAGCGATCGAGTCACAACTTTTGATGCGGCATTATGATGGGTTTATCAAGAAGGGAAAACTAAAGGCAAGACGATGAAATTAGTGTTGTTGGGTCCTCCGGGAGCAGGTAAAGGAACGCAGGCGGTCGAATTAAGCGCACAATACAATATCCCTCACATTTCAACCGGGGATATTTTCAGAAAGAAGATCAAGGACGGTTCTGATATCGGCAAAAAAGCCAAGTCATTCGTTGAGCGTGGCGACCTTGTGCCGGATGAGATCGTTGTGGCGATGGTCATCGAGCGTTTGCAGGAAAGAGATACGGCAGGTGGTTTTATCCTTGACGGGTTTCCGCGGACCAAAGCGCAGGCCGAAGCATTAGACAGATGTTTGAGCGATCTTAGGATCGATATTGATATAGTATTGAATTTTGATACGACAGAAGACGTGATCGTTAAGCGTTTAAGCGGCCGCAGGGTTTGTAAGCAATGCGGTGCGACGTATCATATTGTCAATATGCCGACCAAAGTGGAAGGTATTTGTGATAAGTGCGGTGGGGCGGTAATCCTTCGCAAAGATGATGAAGAAGCTACTATTCGCAATAGGATCAAAGTTTATAACGAGACTGCGATGCCATTAAAGGAGTATTATAAGGCCAAGGGCTTGTTCGTTACGATCGATGCTTCGCTTGATTATAAAGAGCTCGGCGTAAAGCTGGAGGCCTTATTTAAAGACAAGATCGGTTAATGATCCAGTTAAAGTCCAGAAGAGAATATTCGTTATTAAAAGAATCAGCCGATGTGCTGAAAGAGGTCTTTGAAGAATTAGAAAAGTATGTCGGGCCCGGAGTGACTACCGCGTATCTTGATAAAAAGGTCGAGACGGCGATCAAGAAAAAAGGATGTATCCCGGCTTTCAAGAATTACAAAGGGTTTCCGGCTTCGATCTGTGCATCGATCAATGAAGAGGTCGTGCATGGTATTCCTTCCGGTAGACGGCTTATTGCCAGGGATATCGTGAGCATTGATATCGGCGTTTTGTGCAATGGCTATTATTCTGATGCCGCGCGGACCTATCCGATCGGGGTGGTCAGCGAGATCGCGCAGAACCTTATCAGCGTGACCAAGGCATCGTTGTATTACGCTCTTTCGAATGTAAAGACAGGCATGCAGCTCGGTGATCTATCATACAACGTGCAAGCCTTTGTCGAACGCAACGGTTTTTCAGTAGTACGCGATTTTGTCGGACACGGGATCGGACAGAAGTTACATGAAGATCCGCAAGTGCCGAATTTCGGGACTGCCGGTACTGGTATCGCCCTTGAAGAAGGGCTGGCCCTCGCTGTTGAGCCGATGGTCAACGAAGGCGAATGGAAAGTCCAGGTAATGAACAACAAGTGGACGGTGGTCACCTGTGACGGAAAACTCTCAGCCCATCATGAAGAAACGATCTTTTTTAACGGAGATGGCCCGGAAGTTCTAACAGCGTAATATTTAGTATTACCAAAGTTTTATATAAAAAAGGAAAAGATATGAAAGTTCGTTCATCAGTAAAACGTATTTGCGAACATTGCAGAATAGTACGAAGAAAGAACGTCGTCTATATTATTTGCAAAAACCCGAAGCATAAACAACGGCAGGGATAATCTGCAAAAAAGGACATAGAGGGATATGGCACGAATAGTCGGTATTGATTTACCAGCACAAAAAAAAGTACATGTTGGCCTTACCTACATATATGGAATTGGGCCGACAATAGCTAAACGTATCCTTAATGAGACTGGTATTGATGGTAACAAACGCATAAAGGATCTGACCGATAAGGAAGTTTCCGATATTGCGACTGTGCTTCAGAAATCGGTCAAGACCGAGGGGGACCTCAGACGCGAAGTGACCCAAAATATCAAACGTCTTATGGATATCGGATGTTATCGTGGATTGCGCCACAGAAGAGGGCTTCCTGTTCGCGGACAGCGCACACATACGAATGCGCGTACGCGTAAAGGGCCGGTCAAGCAAACGATCGCCAAGAAAAAGGTGGCGACCAAAAAATAAAGGTTCTCGATCAGTTCGAGATATCTAAGTGAAAGGAAACGTTGTATTATGGCGAACCCAGTCAAGACAAAAAAGAAAAAATCAAAGAATATAGCAAAAGGAATAGTCCATATAGCGGCTACCTTTAATAATACTATTATAACGATCACTGATCAGCAGGGTAATACTATCTCATGGTCAACCAGCGGGGCATGTGGGTTTAAAGGTTCGAAAAAGTCCACTCCATTTGCCGCTCAAATTGCTTCTGAGACGGCTGCCAGAAAAGCAGTTGAGCATGGCCTGAAGGAAGTAGAAGTGATCGTAAAAGGCCCGGGCGGCGGACGCGAAGCGGCTGTACGCGCGCTGCAATCATGCGGCATTACGGTGACATCGATCAAGGATATTACACCGGTCCCGCATAACGGGTGTCGTCCACCGAAGAGAAGAAGAGTTTAATAGAGAGGAGAATGTAGATGGCTAGAGTAAGAGGAGCCCGCTGCCGCCTTTGTAGAAGAGAAGGCATAAAGCTTTATCTTAAAGGGATTCGTTGCGGCGGAGATAAATGTGCGATTGAAAGACGTAACAGTGTACCGGGGCAGCATAAAATGAGAAAAAAGATCTCTGATTACGGCGTGCAGATGCGTGAAAAACAAAAAATGAAAAAGATCTACGGAATGCTTGAAAAACAGTTTAGGATCTTTTTTCAGCGCGCACTTCAGTTTCCCGGCATTACGGGAGAAGTCCTTATCCAGCTATTGGAACGTCGCTTGGACAATGTGGTCTTAAAAATGCTGATTGTACCATCACGCAGTGAGGCGCGTCAGTTCATCCGCCATGGTTTTATAAAGATAAACAAAAGGAAAGTAGACATACCTTCCTATTTGGTCAAAGAAGGTGACGTTATTTCGGTGGTCGAAAAGGAATCGGTCAAAAAAAGAATTGCCGATAATCTTGAAATGCTCAAGGACCGTGAAACGCCAGAGTGGATCTCGCTCGACCGTAAAACGCAGGTGGCGACTATAACACGCCTTCCGACCAAAGCTGATGCGGCGTTACCGATCGAAGAGAATTTGATCGTCGAATTGTATTCTAAGTAACATTGAAATAGAACAAGTAGATTACTCTTTAGAGAGATAAATTTACTTAAAAAGGAGGAATAGAGTTTATGGGGATTAGATGGAAAACATTCGAAATGCCAAAACGTCTTGAGGTAGAGCAGGCGACCTTGACCCCCACCTATGGTAAATTTATTGCTGAGCCTTTTGAGAAAGGTTTTGGAACGACTATCGGGAATTCATTAAGACGTGTGTTGATCTCATCTATAGAAGGGACAGCGGTGAGTTCAGTTCGTATCGAAGGTGCTTTGCATGAATTTTGCGCGATCGACGGCGTTGTGGAAGACGTCGCTCAGATCATCCTAAATATAAAGCATCTTATCTTAAAATCACATGTTAAGGGTGCAAAGAAGATATCGATCGACGTGACCAAACAAGGCGAGGTCACCGCTGCTGATATCATTCATGACGAGACACTCGAAGTTGTCAATAAGGACCTGCATATCGCGACCCTTACTAAGAATATGCGTTTTCAGGTTGAGATGGATGTTGCTCGCGGGCGCGGATATATGCCGGCGGAGAGGAACAAGCAAGAAGACAATCCAATCGGTGTTATCCCGGTCGATTCCGCTTTTTCACCAGTCACCAAGGTCGCATATCATGTCGAAGACACACGTGTTGGACAAATGACAGATTACGACAAATTGATTGTTGAAGTCTTCACCAATGGTGCGATCTCACCAGAAGAAGCGATGCTTTACGCCTCTAATATTTATCAGCGGCATCTCGATATCTTCGTAAACTACGGCGAGATACCGGAAGAAGAAGAGGAGGAGGAAGAAGAAGAGGATAAGGAGTTCTTGGCACTTATAAACAAGCCGATAACCGAACTCGAACTTTCTGTCCGTAGTGCCAACTGCCTTGAGGCGGCGAGCATCAAGACTATCGGGGACCTGGTTCGCAAGACCGAAAGCCAAATGCTCAAATACAAGAATTTCGGCAGAAAATCTTTAAGTGAGATCAATGAGATCCTTTCATCTATGGGTTTAACATTAGGAATGGATGTTGAAGCACGTTTAAGGAGTAAAAATGCGACATCAAAGGCATAAAAGAAGTCTTGGCGTAACCGTCGCTCATCGCAAAGCGATGTTGGCCAATCTGGTGACGAGTTTGGTCAAACACAATCGCATTAAGACAACGCTTGCACGCGCGAAAGAAACGAGCAGACTTACCGATAAAATGATCACCCTTGCCAAACGGAATACCTTGCATGCACGTCGTCAGATTATCGCAGCTATACGCTCGAAAGAAGCCGCGCGTAAACTGATCGATGAACTTGCTCCCCTGTTCAAGTCCCGTAACGGCGGTTATACGCGCATTCTTAAATATAAAAGCCGTGCAGGTGATAACGCAATATTGGCGATCCTAGAATTTACGGAATTTCCTGAAATAAAAGAGCCGAAGAAGAAAAAGAAAGCAGCAAAGCTTCCTAAAGACGATAAAGTCAAAGACGAGGAAGCACCACAAGAGCCGCAACCTAAGCCGACCAAAAAGTCAGCGTTCTTCAATTCACTGAAAAAGATCGGCAAAAAATAAAGTACGTATAGGCCATTGGCCTATAAAAAAAGGCTAGCTCCCGCTAGCCTTTTTGTTTTATCTATAACACGGACAAAATGATCAAGGAGAGTGTTATGAAGCTTTCTGAACGTTTATCATCAATCGCGCCATCGATGACACTACAGATCACCGCCAAAGCTAAGGAACTAAAGGCTAAAGGTGAAGATGTGATCAGTTTTGGTGCAGGTGAGCCCGACTTTGACACTCCGCAATATATTAAACAAGCCGCGATCGATGCGCTCAATAAGGGAATGACAAAATATACCGTTGCAAGCGGAATGGTAGAACTTAAAGAGGCGATCGTTGCTAAGTTTAAGAATGACAACAAGATAGAATATTCTGCCAACCAGATCATCGTATCCTGTGGCGCGAAGCACTCACTATTTAATGCATTCCAAGCGATCTTAAACGAAGGCGATGAAGTCATCATTCCTGCGCCGTATTGGTTGAGCTATCCAGAAATGGTAAAGTGTGCAGGAGGAGTTCCGATATATCTAGAGACAAAAATGGAAAATGGTTTTAAATTGGACGTTAGCGATCTAAAGAAAGCCATTACTCCACGGACGAAAGCTCTTATTATCAATTCACCATCCAATCCGACCGGCGGTGTCTATGAAGAAGACGAACTTCTTGAGATCGCCAATGTGGTCAAGAATTATAATATTTTTGTCGTGAGCGATGAAATTTACGAAAAGCTCGTTTACGATGATTTTAAATTTACCTCGATAGCGTCGCTCGATGATGAGATCAAAAAACATACGATCACGGTCAATGGACTAAGCAAAGCATATTCCATGACTGGGTGGCGGCTTGGGTATTTGGCATGCGATGCGAATGTCGCAAAGGTTATTGCTGCATATCAAAGCCATTCGACCTCGAACCCAACATCATTTGCACAGTATGGCGGATTGGCAGCCTTAACACAAACTGATACCAGCGAGATCGATGCGATGCGTGTTTCGTTCGAAAAGAGGCGAAACATCATGTACGATATTATTTCGTCGATGAAGAAGATCACAGCATTCAAGCCGACAGGAGCGTTCTATATGTTCTGTGACATTTCAGCTACAGGCATGAAGGCTATGGAATTTGCCTCGAAACTTCTAACTGAAGCGAAGGTCGCCGTTATCCCGGGTGAGTCATTTGGCTCGGATAAGCATATACGGCTTAGTTTTGCGACCAGTGAAAAGAACATTAAGAACGGTCTTGCGCGTATTAGTGACTGGATAGGCAAGTAGACTAAGGCTTTTATAAATAATCAATTTGGATTATAATAGCGAAGGGAATTATCCCTTCGCTATTTTTTTAGCAGGATGCCAAAGTGTTGCTAATCCGCCACGTTTTGTGGCGGAAAAAGTCTAAAGTGTAGGTACGTGTTGTTAGCCGCGGGCTTTAGCCCGCGCCTGTACATCGTTGAATTATCAGCAACAAATACAAACGCAGGCTAAAGCCTGCGGCTACCGGCCAGTATAAATTATTATGCAATTATTGAAAAGATGAGAATATATGTTCAAACGTATCGAATGCCATGTAAAACAGTCATGCCGCCCACGGAATTTCGTTGAGTCCTTAAAGACGCTCAATTATATGAAAAAGGATTTTGTCGAAGCGCCGGGTGAATTTTCGCATCGCGGCAACCTGGTTGACGTATATCCGTTCAATTTCAATAATCCGGTACGGATCGAATTCGTGTTCGGCGAGATCGAATCGATCCGCGATTTTATCGTTGAGAATGGTGAACTTGGGGCTTCGTACAACGATATTATGCTTATCCCTGTCCATGAGCATTTTGCTTCCCGCAAAACAAGTGATCCGGTCATTCAGGATGAAGACGATTACAGCCAGCATTTCTATAATATTAAGAAAGGTGATTACGTTGTACATCTTGACCACGGCATCGGACAATATCTCGGCACCAAGAAGATCAAAGTAAAGGGAGTGTTGACGAGCTATTTCGCGATCGAATATGCAGGGAGAGAAATATTATATGTCGATATTGACGGCCCGCAAGTGTTTGAACGATATGTTGGGCTTGAAGGCCGCGCGCCAAAGCTCAATAAACTTAATTCAAAGGAATGGAAAAGGACCAAGGAGCGCACCCGTCTCTCAGTGCGCGTGATCGCACGTGATATGCTTGAGTTACAAGCACGGCGTGAAGTGCTTAAGGGTTTTGCTTTTACCAAAGACGGTGATTGGCAAAAAGAATTTGAAGAGCAATTCGAGTATACGGAGACAGAAGACCAGCTTAAGGCTACCGCAGATGTAAAAGTGGACATGGAGAGTGAGAAGCCGATGGATCGCCTTTTATGCGGCGATGTTGGCTATGGCAAGACGGAGGTGGCGATGCGTGCTGCGTTCAAGGCGGTCATGAGCGGGAAACAAGTCGCATTCTTGGTGCCGACGACGATCCTTGCGGAACAGCATTATTTAACGCTCTTAAAGCGGGTCAAATCGTTTCCGGTGCATGTCGAAGTATTGTCACGTTTTCGTACCAAGAAGGAACAGGAAGGTATCGTAACTTCTTTACGTGACGGGAGTTGCGATATCGTAGTCGGCACGCATCGTTTATTATCAAGCGACATTTGTTTCAAGGATCTGGGGCTGGTCATAATCGATGAAGAACAGCGCTTTGGGGTCCGCCATAAAGAAAAACTTAAACATATGCGTGCTGTGGTAGATGTGCTTACGTTGACAGCAACACCGATCCCGCGCACGCTGTATCTTTCTTTAATGGGGGCTCGTGATATGTCGGTGATCAATACGCCGCCCAAGACACGGCTGGCGATCGAAACCGAAGTTGTCGAATATAAAGATGAGATCGTAAAGGCATTTATCGAACGTGAGCTCGAGCGCAGGGGACAGGTCTATTTTGTTCATAATCGCGTCCAGTCTATAGAACGTGTTCATGATCGTCTTAAGACATTGTTGCCGCAGGTAAGCTTTTGCATAGGCCATGGCCAGATGTTACCGCGTGAGTTGGAAGGCGTAATGCTTGATTTTATGGAAGGAAAAATCGATTGTTTGATCGCAACTTCGATCATCGAGTCAGGGATTGATATTCCGAATGTGAATACGATCATAATTGACCGTGCTGATATGTTTGGCTTATCAGACCTATATCAATTACGTGGCCGCGTTGGCCGCTATCAAGAAAAACGCAAAGCATATGCTTGCTTTTTAGTTCCTAAAGGATATTTGATTACCAAGGACGCGACCAAGCGCCTTTCGGCAATAGAACGCTTTACAGATCTTGGTTCGGGGTTCAAGATCGCAATGGAAGACCTCGAGATCCGCGGAGCAGGGAATATTCTTGGCCATGAGCAAAGTGGCTTTATTTATCAAGTTGGATTTGATCTTTATTGTCGATTGCTTAGAGAAGTGATAAAAGAAGAACAGAAGAAAACTGATAAATGATTGTATGATGATTATGAATGTGCAATAATGTTTCTAATTAACATTATAGTAGGGGAGGGGATCATGAGAAAGTCGGGAATTGTACTATTGTTAGGTTTGTTCTGTTTTTCGAGCATGGGTTGTACAACAATATTATTTGGCAAGAAATCCGTGTATAAGCATATTCGTGAATTGGGGGAATTGAGAGATGAAGGTTTGATCACAGAAGAAGAGTTTACTATTAAAAAACGGGAATTATTGGAACTTGAGGCCGAGAAATCATAGCAGGAGAAAAGTGATAATTTATTTATTGCTCAAGAAGACGAAGAATTGACCGATAATACCTACAATGAACATTGTGGTTTTTTAATATGTGAAAAGGATGTGAATAATGCCAAAAGCCCGCGCGCGACATATTTTAGTACCAACAGAAGAGGATTGTGTGAAGCTCAAGAAGGAGATATTAGAAGGTCTTGACTTCGCGGATGCTGCCAGAAGGTTCTCTCAATGTCCGTCCGGGCGTGATGGAGGAGATCTCGGTGAATTCTTTCGTGGACAGATGGTCCCTGAATTCGATCAAGTTGTCTTTAGTGAACCCTTAGGTGAGGTTGTAGGGCCGGTAAAGACTGATTTCGGCTATCATTTGATCGAGATATTAGACCGATCTTAATAATTAATAATACATGAATAAAAAGGGCGATATCTAACTGATATCGCCCTTTTTTGTACAAAAATACCTTACTAACGCAGTCTAAAAAAAGCTTTTCTCACACTGCGTCGGTGGAGAGGCGTAACTACGCTTTTCCTGCGCTGCCAAGCACGTTCTCGTTTTTATGTTTATACATAGCAATGAGTGCTTCACGCGCTGGGCCGAGGTACTTGCGCGGATCAAATTCAGCCGGCTTGTCTTTAAAGAGTTTACGAACTGCAGCGGTCATCCACAAACGGCCGTCTGAGTCGATATTGACTTTGCAAACAGCGGATTTAGTTGCGGTTCGTAGCTGTTCTTCAGGGATACCAACTGAATCTTTAAGCGCACCACCGTTTTCATTGATCATCTTCACTGCTTCGATCGGTACTGATGATGATCCATGCAATACGATCGGGAAGCCCGGGATCATTTTTTCACAGCCTTCTAAGATGTCGAACCTAAGCGGTGGCGGTATAAAAATACCATCCGCATTTTTTGTGCATTGTTCAGGCTTGAATTTATTGGCACCGTGACTTGTTCCAATTGAGATCGCAAGTGAGTCAACGCCGGTCTTGCTGACAAAGTCTTTGACTTCTTCCGGTTTTGTATACGTTGATTTTTCTGCAACGACATCATCTTCGATACCGGCGAGCACACCAAGTTCACCTTCGACAGTCACATCGAATTTATGAGCATACTCAACAACTTGTTTTGTTAATGCTACATTTTTATCGTACGGATGATGGGATGCATCGATCATGACTGATGAGAAACCGGATTCGATACACGATTTACAGAGCTCAAATGTATCACCGTGATCAAGATGAAGAGCTATGGGGATTTCTTTAAGGCCCTTTGCTTTTGCCATTTCTTTCATCATTTCGACCGCGCCCTGGGCCATATATTTGAGTAATGTTTGATTGGCGTATTTACGCGCGCCGCTTGATACTTGCAGTATAACGGGTGATTGCGTTTCGACACAGGCAGTGATGATTGCCTGGATCTGTTCCATATTATTGAAATTGTATGCCGGGACAGCATATTTGCCGGCCATGGCTTTTTTGAACATTTCGCGTGTATTGATAAGACCAAGATCTTTGTAACTTACCGTCATTGCGTGACTCCTTTCTTTAATAGATACGATCTATCGCGCCGGTCGCGCGGATGAAATCAGGATTGTAATCAACAGGTACTCTGCCGAAACAAACGCCCAACGCTTCATAGAGTGCAACTTGTTCGAGATCGACGTGGCGTTGTTTAATGGCTTCGTGGGTTTCCATATAACTTACATGCTTGCCGACAACTTTTACAACAGTAACACCGGTTAAGCCTTTAGCTAACAAGCGTACAGCACCTGCGCCGGCTTCTTTGCCAAAGTTTACATCATACGCTGAAGCGGTGCCACAGCGCACCAGGTGGCCGGGATTAACGTCACGAACTTCGGGGACTTCATAAAGACCTTCCACAAAAAGGTGTTGTTCTTTCATGAAGTCTTTGATCTCCGGATCAGCTTTTAAGCGTTGAGTAAGCATTTTACAAACAAATTTTCCTGCTCCTGCAAGTTTCTTGTGGCCAAAAGCGTCAACTCCGGCATTGTCGTCAGTGATCACTTCACCCTTTGAGTCCGTAATGCCTTCCGCAACAACGATCGTATAAGTTCCGGCATGGACATCGCTTTTGCTTACACGGCGCATATAGCGGAATTTCAGATGTTTATACACGAAATCGAAATCAACTGGGATTTCCGGGATAAGAATACAATCCGCTTCAGCAGTAACACCACCGCGGAACGCGGTGTGACCGGCATAACGGCCAAATACTTCGGTGACCATAATGCGGTTATGCGTAATTCCCGTTGTTTTTAGATCTGAGACAAAATGTGCGATACGATTGATCGTGGAATCTCCGCCGACCGAATAGGTTTGAAGGTCGAGATCCATCGTTTTAGGTGCATGAACGCAGGGGATACCGTTGTTATGCAGGTCAACGATAACACTGCCGGTATCATCACCGCCGCTTATGACAAGACCATCAATGCCATGTTTTTTCAGCCCTTCTTTGATGCGGTCATACTTTTTTTCATCTTTGATCTTGCTGATCTTGACGCGTGAATGTCCCGCTTCCGAACCGGCGAGCGAGGCATTGACGAGATCAGTCCTTTGCGCTGAAAGGCTCACAAGTTCGTCAAAGTTTATCAAATTATAGAGTCCGGCATAGCCGTTGGGAATGATCACCGCTTCGATGTTCATTGCAGCTGCCATGAGCGCTGCGCCTTTGACAACGCCATTAAGACCGCCGCAGTCACCACCGCTGGTAATTATACCAATCTTACTGATTTTACCCATAAGGACATCTCCTGTGTTGATCTGTATTGTATTTTCTTGAAAAATGTAGTTTCACACATTCGGCGTAAAGAGCATCTGGATCTTCGATGCTCTTTTC
>JAFGJY010000048.1 GCA_016928875.1 Candidatus Omnitrophota bacterium
CTAATATAATATTATAAAAATATAATATACTAAATATATTCATATACTATAAATTCTTACACAAATACACAAATAAATCGAGGAGGACGTATGGCAGACAATGAAAAGATGGAATACTTAATGATCTCAACTGATGCAGTGGTCGTAAGCATTACTTCTGAACCACGCGTGGTCATGACCTATCGCGGATACGCACCGGTCGTGGAAGTAAAAGTTGAAGGGGAAGACTCTCCGAAGCTCATGTACATCAATTCAAAATCCATTTCAACCACATTGGAAGGCTTGAAGAATGAGAACGGCGGAAAATTCGCCGGGATCAAGATCCGCATTCGCAAGGAATCCAATGACAAGTTTGCAAAGTACATCATCAACAAGGCTTCTGATAAGGTCATCAAGGGCGAAGAAGTCGTCGAATAATTTGCTTTGCAAATCGTTTGTTTCTTGCTATCTTTACAGGGTAGAGACAGCATACAAATAGGTTGAATAGGAACAATACCTTTTTAGACCTACAATCTCCAATCACATCTTCGTTTTGAAGTACGCGTGTGTATCTATCGATGACAAGCGACGAGTGTCTACTCATGAAAAAAATATTCATTTCAGATATCAATGGTAATGGACCGCTTTCCACGTATTTTCTTGTTGCGCAAAAAGAACGCAAGTTAAAAAAGAACGGGGAGCCGTATTGGCGTCTCTCGCTCGCTGACCGGACCGGTTCCATTGACGCTAACATGTGGGACAATATTAATGAAGCCACAAGCGTTCTGGAGACAAGCCCCATCGTGGCAGTCATAGCCGATATCGGCGAATACAAGGGGCAACCGCAACTGACCGTCCGGCAGATCACCGCGCTCTCAGACGATGAATATGATATTGCAGACCTGATAAAAGCCTTACCCGATCGCGATAAGGTCTTTGCTGCCGTTGTTGCATATATTCGCGAGGTCAAAGAACCATTCCTCAGAACATTGATCGACACATTCCTTAATGACACTGATCTTATGGACAAATTTAAGCGGTGCCCGGGAGGTATGTTATGGCATCACGCCTACATCGGAGGACTTTTGCAACATACCTTTGAGGTCATGCGTCTCGGCATTGAAATGTGTGCTATTAATCCCGAGGTCGATCGCGATCTTGTGATCGTCGGCGGTTTTCTGCATGATATGGGCAAGATTTATGAACTTGATTATGAGCTTTCTTTTAATTATACTGATCAGGGTCGCTTACTGGGCCACATTGCGATCGGCTATGAGATCCTCGAGCGTCAGGCCAACAAGATCCCGGGATTTCCGGACGATCTTTTAATGGAATTAAAACACATCGTATTAAGCCATCAGGGTGAATATGAACAACGTTCACCGACCCTGCCGCAAACGATCGAAGCATGCATCGTGTATCATTGCGATAATCTCAGCTCTCAAACAAATGCTTTTAAGAGTGTTGTATTCGGTCCTCGCATGGAAGGTGAGAGCTGGAGCAAATGGTATCCGATCATCAGCCGTCAAATGCTATTGCGTGAGCAGAAAGAGAACGTTTTCTAAAAAACAGGATTCAGGATATTGGATCTAGGGCTTGGGATTGAAGAGTGGGTTTTGGTGATGAAGAAATAATGATAAACCCCAAATCCCAAAGCCAAGCACAAAGGGATACAAAACAGTGGAAATTAACATAGCCGGTTACAATATTGACACCGAACACATCAATACACTGCAACAAAAAAGCGGGGAAAGCCTTACCCCGGAGATCATCTCTGCATCGTACGCCCGCATAAGCCGGGATCCGCGGCCGATCGATGAGATCCGTAACGATGCCCGCGAAGCGGTTGACAAAGCACGACGTTCGAACGAGCAGATCGTCTTCGGGATGGGGCACAGTTCGATCGCCGAACACGCAGTCTACAACATCGACATTCTACGCATTTCACGCCTGCTTATCGAAGAGATCCAACGTTCACGGCTGGTTTCCTACACCGAAAAATCACAACGCTACATCACGCTTGAAGATGATTTTGTGATCCCGGCCGAGATCAAAGACAGTGGACTTGAGAAACAATTTACGGCCATCATCAAAGAACAGAACGCATTGTATCACGAACTTTTTGAGGCGCTCATCCCGTATGTCGTGGAGCGCTACAAAAATACGATCTTTGATAAAAAAAACGTTCTGGAAGGATTGGCCAAGGAAGATGCACGGTACATCGTAGCACTGGCGACCGAAGCACAACTCGGGATGACGATCAATGCGCGCAATTTGGAAGGCATGCTAATGCGGCTCTTTGCCTTGGAATTACAAGAGGGCCGCAATTGTGCGGAATTATTGCATAAAAAAGTCAAAGATATCACGCCGTCGCTCATTAAATATGTCGAACCAACGGAATATCGGCGCACAGCACGTAATGTGGTACGGTATCATGCAAAGCATTCACTTTCGCCTGAAGGGAAAGGTGAAGATGTGACCTTGGTCCATGCGACCAATAACGGGGACGATATTGTACTTACATCACTATTGTACACAACATCTCATTCTGCATATGAGTCATGTTTGAAGGATATCAAGAATATGCGTGGTGACAGAAAAGAGGAATTGTTCAAGTCGGTATTTGAACATATTGAGCAGTATGATCAGGTATTGCGGGAGTTCGAGAACATCGATTACACATTTGAACTTGAGATCAGTGCAACATGTTTTGCCCAACTAAAACGGCATCGTATGGCAACCATTCATACACAGCCCTACGATCCGGCACTCGGTGTGGTCGTCCCGGAATCGATCATAGAAGTAGGACTTGATAAAAAATTCAGGGCAGTGATCGAGAAGACCAACGCATTGTATGAGACAATTAAAGAAAAAAGCGGGGAGATGGCAGCAGCGTATTGTCTTACCAATGCGCATAAACGCCGCGTACTCATGAAATTGAATGCACGGTCATTGTATCATCTCTCGCGTTTACGTGAAGATGCGCATGC
>JAFGJY010000049.1 GCA_016928875.1 Candidatus Omnitrophota bacterium
CTCTCTGGCCAACGCGACAAGTTCGTTGATCATCTGTTCGGAATTTTCCGGGAATTTCTCGCGTTTTATCTCATAAACAACATTTGTTCCAAGATCGACCATGATCCCGACCATGCTGAACATATTAAGACCCAAGCCGATCACATATGCCGCTTTTGAATTGAGCTCGACCAGAACAGGCTTGCGCCCTCCGGTCGATTCATCGAGATCACCTTCGATGACCAATCCCTTTTTAATATAGTTATTGATGTAATTGGAAACTGTTACAATGTTGAACTCTGTAACTTTTGATATGTCCGTGCGTGAGATGGGCCCATGCTTGCGGATAACTTCAAGAATTGAAAGATTTTTTCGCTCCTTATCGGTGAGAATCCGGTCTCGTAATAAGTTCTTTAACACCTTGCGCCCCCTTTGATTAGACTACTTTATCAAAGATATCTTTCCCACAATCAGTATAGGCAAAACGCGCGCACAGTCCTTTATACGTACGTTCTATCAGGAATATGAAAGCAGGAGAAGGGAATACTCTCTGGGATAGATCAGTATTCCCTTCTCAGTTGTATTAACTAGAAAATTATAGTTCCTTAGAAACGGAAATCTGATCGACGTAGATCGTCCCGACCTTCGGGCTGGTGTTCACGTCATCAAACACGATCACGAATTCATTCATGCTGCTCCAGTCCTTAACGCGGGTGAACTTCTCGAACGGGATCTGGAATTTTTGCCATTCATCGGTAATGCCGTTTAAAATAAAAGGTGAAGAGCTCTGGAAATCCTTAAGCTCGATCTTGATCCTTTTCGTATACCCGGCGGAAGCATCACCTTTGATATAAATGTTAAGCGTGTCGTATTTAGAAAAATCTTCTCCTTCGAGCTTTGTCCAAAAACCGTTGTATGCAGGATTCGGAGAATCGACATCATAATCCATTTGCAATGAATACCCGTCAGTATTGCCCGTCGGATCGTCGCCGAAATTGAAACTTACTGAACATGTTTGTGTATCATCGTTCGGATCCTTATCCCAAGCCCCGAAATCCCCTCCCAAATTATTCGGCTTATCACCGGTATCAAAATCGGCGACCATGAGATCGCTGGCAGCAAATGCTGTTTGCCCCGCTAATAAAACAATACTTAAGATTACGACTACCCACTTCTTCATTTTTTGCCTCCTTTATAAAGTGTTTTTAAAAATATTTTATTCCGATTGGCCTATTATAGCCCATCATCTTATATAAACAAGGAAAATAATAGAATAGTTCTACTATATTAATAAAAATCTTCTATTTTAAGGACCCTCTCGGCATTTTTAGCATAACCGGTTTGATGGAATAACTCAACTATCTTATTATCTGTTAAATAGTTACAGATTGAAACGAGCACCATTGCTTGATCAAGGCATAAATAGGTTTTTGCGATTTTATTCGTGTTTATATTTATCGAATCAAAAAAACCATATTGCGTAAAAATGTCTGGATATTTTTCGATAAGGTTCCTGATATTTAACATAACATCTTCTGGATAAAGAGATAATGCTAATATTGAAGCATGCGGTGTGATCACGCCTTCATCAGGATACCCTTTTACGCCAATAGGAGCAACACCATATTCTGCATATCCTCCGTTAGCACGATCAGGACTTGCACACGGTGAAATACCCCATACCTCATATCCTTGAGATGCAGCAAAGCGCATATGTGCTACAACGGCACGTTTATTATTCTTGCCAAGCCCTTTAGCGGCTAAATGTTCCTCATCAATAAATAAGGTCGGCATTAAAAACTCGAACATGGAACCTCCCCAACTAGGTACGATCTGTAAATTCTCATAGACGTAAAAACCCGAAAATATCTTTTCCCCCAAAAAATATTTTTCTTTTCCATACGGTTTGCCATTTTGCCATTCCCATTCTGGGGGAAACGTTCGATACATCTTAAACCAATGTTTAAGCGGGAGATCTCCCTTCCCGATCGCAAAAAAAGACGTCGCCCGGGCTTCTGAACATAATAAACCGTAATCATATTGGGAGTAACTTTGCTTTACCGTGTCATATCCAAGAGTAAGATGGCCCAGGTCTTCTTTATAGAACACATTGAAATCCATGGCATCAAGCAGTTCAGTACATATGGCTTTTTCGTCTTCGTTAACAACTTCCCTTACAACTGAAAGTGCGATCGCAAGCCATCCGTTATCGATGCTTGAGACAAACGGATCAACAGATTCAAGTGTGGTCGTGTGATAATAATTATAAAAGAAACCGTTCCATCTCTCCAATCCTTGAATAACGGTTAATACCCCCTTCAAGTTTTCAAGCATGGTTGCTTGCGTAATAAAACCAAGCTTGTGGGCAGCAATACACGAAACCATATACATTCCCATATTGGTCGTTGAGGTAAAATGGTGCGCGCGGCCAGGGCCTTCGAAGTCAATGCGGTCAGCCGGAATATGCGTTTCTTTATCGACCGTTGTCGCAAAGTATTGCCAGGTGTTGCGTGCGATCATCAACAAAAGATCATTGTCGGAAGTATGTAATAGCCCTTCTTTATCGAGCAATTGTGGTGTTTCTTCGAAGATAGCGAAATTGTCTTCCTTCGATCGCTGTGTGAAGAATTTTTCACCGAGCACGAAAACATTATCGATCATCATTTCGCCCTCAACCGGCTTTATCGCTGCAACAATGATGGTCACGGTCGTTATCGCATCAAGATCTATTTCATTAAAATCCTTAAGATCGAAATAAATACGCTGCCACTGGTCTTGTTTTTCGACCACCTGCGATCGTTTGATGATCTGGGAATTTTTATGGTCCGCGATCTTCAGTGAAATATTGTGGGCCGTAATAACGTTTGAATTAAAAAGAAAGGATACCGCCAAGCCGCAACTCAGATCACATAATTCTACCGGCATGATATATTTAAACGATTCTCCGGCATTCATCCTAAAGGTGAACTTCCCAGCCCCGCCGACTTTTTTGAATGCGCCGCGCTGAAGATACTCGAATGAAACATATTCACACATGCTTGTATCGACCGCGGTTTTTACGAGAGGCTCTCCGGTGGGATCGCATTGATATCTATCGATAGGAAAGAAGAAATGGAAATCTTTTTGATTGGCGATCCATTCAAGGTCTTTAACCTCGTAGGCAGGCATCGTCTCTGGTGGCATGACCGGCGCAGTTGCGCACGATGCAAAAAACAAGGAAACCATCAATGCGATCGCCCATCTATGATATCGTAAAAGTTCTTTGGATATACTCATGAAATGCCCGATCCTTCGCTGTTAGCCCATGATAACGACAACTGTGTGGCATCTGCCGTCCTTGTGCGGTTTGATCACGGCCCCGTCGATCTTCACACCATCTACCATGATCGAAGCAATACCCTTTGAGATACCTTTTGGGTTTTTTACCTCGATCGCATAGGTAGCATTCCTAAACGTTCTTTGTGCTTTGAACCCTTTCCATGCACGCGGTATACATGGATCGATCACCAGTCCGTCTTTTGAGGCACGGATCCCGCAGATCCAATTGAACGCGACTTTTTGCATCCA
>JAFGJY010000050.1 GCA_016928875.1 Candidatus Omnitrophota bacterium
GCCGGGGCAACGCCCCCTTTTGTCATCGCAGAACGGGGCTGTGCGGTCAGAAATTCCCAGCTTATGGCTCCCCACCCTCCTTTAATGATAAAAAATATCATCGAACCAAGGAAAAAGACCGTAATTATTATGCAGCAAAAAAGAATGCAGAATCCTATTGTCTGCGTTATATCATTTTTTTTAGCCATCACTGCGAAATTCATAATAACATCCTACAGAATTAAAGGAGCCAAGAGCGCCTGAACGAATAAAACAGACGCTCGTGGTCCAATGCCCTTACGCGCGGCGAGGCACGCAATAGCTCTTTTCACCGGACAGGCGAAAAGGAGGTATAAAAACTTCAGATCTATATTAAAAACGTTCCGCACAGCCATAGTGCCGTGCGGTCGTCGAACGGTCAGCGACCCAGTCCGAGCTGTACTCTGAAGCGCCGGCTGATCATCTCTGCCACTATATTGAACATAAATGTTATTGTAAATAGTATGAGTCCCAAACAAAAAAGAGCATGATAGTGATGCGATCCAACTACGACTTCTCCCATTTCGGCTGCAATAGTTGCGGTGATCGGACGTACCGGTTGCAGAAAAGACCTCGGAATAACCGCTGCCCCTCCGGTCACCATCAACACGGTCATTGTTTCCCCGATCGCTCTACTCATCCCTAAAATGATCGCTGTTGATATGCCGGAACCCGCAGCGGGCAATATGATGGTGATCAAAGTTTGCCACCTGTTTGCTCCGACCGCAAATGCTGCTTCACGAAAACTATGTGGAACACTTGCCAGAGCATCTTCCGCAATACTGCATACCGTAGGAACTGCCATGATCCCGAGTATAACGCTGCCGGTGAGAGCGCACATGCCTACCGGAATATTAAATGCTTTCTGAAACATCGGCGCCAGCACCACCATTCCAAAAAGTCCGTAAACAATAGATGGAATGCTCGCCAATAGTTCGATCACAGGCTTCAACAGCGCACGCTGCTTATGCCCTGCCAACTCATGCAAGTATAACGCGCTCCCTACTCCAAGCGGTATACATACGATCGCAGCGCCCGCTGTGACCCAAACGCTCGCAAGAATAAGAGGTAAAAGACCGAATTCAGGCGGTTCATACGTAGGATACCAATATTTCCCACCCAACAATGCGAATAGATTGTATCCTTTCAATATTGGCAGTGATTCCGTAAAAAGCACGATCGTGATCCCGAGCAAGAACGCCAAAGACGCAAATGCTAAGATCGCGAACAAGGTTTTTATCATGTTTTCACGTACGATAGTTTTCATGTTGTATCTCTTAAAAGATGATGGGGGCACCCATGGTCCGCACCCCCACCTTTTTTATCATTTTTCCTTTTATTAAGCAATACCGACAAAACCTTGCGACTCAACCAGCTTTTGCCCTTCGACACTTTTTACGTAATCTAAATATTTCTTCAGTTGTCCTTTGGGTTCACCATCGGTATACATGTACAACGGACGCGATATAGGATATTCTTTTGTCAGCACCGTATCTTTTGTCGGGAATACACCCTCAACAACTAATGCATTAACACTATCATCCAAATATCCCATCCCGATATATCCAATTGCATTGGGAGTTTGTACGACTGTTTGCAATACAGCCTTGTTGGATGCTTGCAGTAAAGCATCAGGGCGAACTTTTGCTTTTTTTAGTGCAAGCTCATTAAATGCTTCATACGTACCGCTTGACGTATCGCGAGACACAACAACGATCCCGGCATCACTGCCGCCAACTTCAGACCAGTTAGATATATCTCCCGTATAAATAGCCTTAAGATCATCTGAGCTAATTTCTTTGAGATTATTTGACTTGTTCACCACTACGGCGATCCCGTCCATTGCGACTATGTGCGGCTTTGGCTTGATGCCTTTGGCAAGCGCTTCATCGATCTCCTTATCCTTAAGCGGACGAGAGCAATCCGCAATATCACACGTTCCCGAGACCAATGCCTTCGCACCGATGCTCGAACCGCCGCCACCGACGGTAATCTCTATGCCGGGATTTGAATTCATGAATTCCTCAGCCGTAAGCTGCGCGATCGGTAATACCGTAGTCGAGCCCACGATATTGATCTCTTCAGCAGCATACCCTGAAGAAGCGACTATCATGCCGATCATTAAGAATGTTAATAACTTTTTCATAGTAATAACTCCTTGTTTTTCGATTAAGTTAACTTACCATTAGAATTTGTAACTCACATCAACCTGAAAGATATCCTCTTTCGCTCCATCTTGTATGGCTGCCATACGATAATAATCTAACGAAAGGATCACGTTATCCATAAGGCCCATTTCGAGAATGCCTTCAAGACCTTTTACATCCGTGGCCCCTCCCCATGCATCAGAATCCGGATAACTGTCGATCCATGAGTTGCGCTCTAAATAACGATATGAGCCCTTAAGCTGCCAATCACCAAATGTTTTGACCTTCTTATCGCCGATCTTAGCGCCAAAAAGGAAACCTGGGTCTTCTGAATCGATATTCAGCACTCCTTCGCCAAAGATACCCGCGTACGGGATAAGGCCTTCTTTATCGAAATTCATGCCCAATTCCGCACCGCCAGCCAAACAGATCCAGTTGTAATTGCCTTTATTATTTGAACCTGCAGACCAATCTTGAGCATAGCCTTTTGCATCATTCGTTGCATATAAAGTACCGGCTGTTTTAAACTCAAGATTATCAACCACCATTTCTACCCCTGGTTGAAATACGAACATAGTCGGTTCATTGTTGTTGCTGCTTGATTCGTCCATAATAAAGAAAGCATTGTTCATGAATGCCTTAATATTTTCATTAACATCAATGTTAAGATTAAGCGCTGCACCTTCAGGATTAATGTCACTATCCCATAAAAGATCTGAAGGAGTCCACAACGGGTTTTTCATTTTACCACCAATAACCTCAGCCCAATCAAATGGCATGTATTTCGCATATGCATAATCAAGATAAATTCCTTCCTTTGAAAAATCATTTCTTAAAGTAAGATTTGTTGAACGCGGATCAGAGTTTTCTCCTGTTGCAAACCCGAACCCAACCTCAAGTTGTTCGTTTACCTTTGCGATCGCACCAAGGCGCAGACGGAGACGTCCTCTGTGCCGAACTTCAGGATCATTTCCATCGGTATTCGAATACTGATACCGTGTTCTTAGATCTCCCTTAAGCGCAATTCGTTGCGCCCACGTTGGTGATCCATACGACTCAACGTTCGCGATTTCTTCTTTTACCCCAATCTTGGTTTCATCCAAGATCGTTTGCGCTTCGACCGGTGATAGAATACCTTTATCCACTAATTTCTGTACTAAAATATCTACTTCACCAGCGTTTATGACCGGCATATGCACACATATGACACATGCGATCACTGCACAAATAATGATCTTCTTTGCAATTGTTGTCTCTACCATTCCCTCTCTCCTTTTTTTAATGGTTTTCAACTGTTTTTCTCAACCGTCGTATCACGGTTTCGACACGTCTTAGTTCGTTATGTGTGTATGATATATCTCCTTCGATCAAGCTGTCATTCTCAATGCCGGACAGCAAAGACCGTATCGAGCGCAATGCAAATCGCAAACCGCTCGCTATATACTCTCTTTTTACATTTGAAACGAATACCATTGTCCACCTCCTCTCTTCACCTATGCTGGTTTTGAATACACTTCAGAAACCGTGCACAGTATAAATAATCATGGTGTCAGGTATATGTAGGAAATGTGACAATTGTGTGACGTTTGAATGAGTGGTAAATGGGGTAAATCTGGTGTGATTTAGCTGATAGGCAATGTAAAACGGAAGACGGAACCTTTGCCAACCGTGCTCTCAACGCTTATTGTTCCGTTATGGGCAAGAATAATATGTTTAACAATAGCTAGGCCTAATCCGGTACCGCCCAAGGTGCGAGATCGATTTTTATCTGCCCTGTAAAAACGCTCAAATATTCGCGGCAGATCAGCTTCGGCAATACCTATTCCATTATCTCTAACCGCTACCTGAAGGACGCCTTGTTGGTTTGTTACTTCGACATTTATACTACCTTTTTGGTCCGAATATTTTATAGCATTATCAAGTATATTGAGCATAACTTGTAAAATAGCTGCTTCATCGACCGATACAGACGGCAATCCTTCAGGGATAGATGTCGTGATAGCGATCTGCTTCTCTCGCGCCTGTGTGGTAACACGTTCAATCGCTTTTTTCACAATGTTTTCAATATGTACAGATTTCATTATAAAGGTATGTTTATCTGATTCGAAGCGCGATAGATCAAGTAGATCATTGACCAATAAATTAAGTCTGTTCGCTTCTTTATAGATGATATCTACGAACTCATGCGCGCTATTTTGGTCTTGTAATGCACCTTCGAGTAAGGTCTCCGCATATCCTTTTATGCTGGTAAGCGGTGTGCGTAATTCATGTGAGACATTAGCAACAAAATCCTTACGAACCTTTTCTAAGTTCTTCAGTGCGGTAATATCGTGAAAAACAAGGACCGCGCCTTCTTTCGCTCCGTCCCTGACGACAGATGTCGCATGGATCAGTAATGTTTTGGTATCTGGACTTTGGAATTCGACCTCGCGCGAAACAACGCCCGAATCTTTCATCAGGATCGCATCAGCGATCTCTTGTACTTCTGCTTTTCTAATGACCTCTATCGGTTGTTTCCCGACCGGATCAACCTCTATGTGGAACAATTCTTTCAGTTTCGCATTAATGAATAGGATAAGCCCCTTTTTATTTACTACCATTATGCCGTCAAATAGACTCAATAGGATCGCTTCAAGGCGTGCACTGTTAGCGTTCAATTCTTTGATCCGCCGGGATATTTGCTCTGACATTTCATTGAACGAATTCGCCAGATCCTCTATCTCGTCACCCGTGTGTACTATGATATTACCGCTATAATTCCCGGTTGTGATCCTTTTTGCCATCATCGCGATATACTTGATAGGTTTAGAAATAAGCAGCGAAGAGCTAAAGCTAATAATGAATGCTATAAGAAAAGCCGCACAAAATGCAACAAAAAGTGCCGTATTGACTTGTGATTGGATCACACGAATGTCCGATAAGGGAACAGCTAGGCGTACATACCCATTCAATGCCGGGGTCGATAGTCGCTGTGCCACATACAGCAGATCTTCTTTTAAGGTGGTACTATGCCGCGTTTTTGACCCGATACCCGCTCGTTGTGCTTCGCGCACCTCGGGCCGATCCGCATGATTCTCAATATCGTGTACTTCTTTTAATGAAAGTTCAGAATCACCCAATACAATACCGTCCTCGCGAATGATCGTACAGCGCAGTTTAAGATCATTCCCGATCAAATCAGCAAGTTCATCGCATTTTTCTACAGCTGCTCTATCGGCAAGAGCCTGGTTAATATATGAGGTAGAAAGAGCAGTCTCTTTGTAAAGCATCTTTTGAATACGATTGAACGTATGTTCTTTCAACGTTTCAGATAAGAATATATATATACTAGTCAGAAGAATTGCTATCAGTAAAAAAATGGTGAGCGTGATCTTATGATGAATACTTAAACGCATATTAATTCTCTTTCGTCGCGAATTTATAGCCTACGCCACGGACCGTTTTGATATTGGGTCCGATTTTCCCAAGTTTTTGACGTAATCTCTTAACGTGAGTGTCAACTGTACGAGTAGTGATATAACTGTCAATACTCCATACGTCGTTCAATAACACATCTCGTGATTGAACCCGCCCTTTTCGTTGCACAAGTAATCTGAGTAGATTAAATTCTATTGGGGTCAGCTCAACTTCTCTTTTATTAACTGTTACGCTATGTTTGGACACATCAATAACAAGATTATCGACCTGCAACATGCTCTCGTCCACTTCCTGCATATTCTCGCGGCGCAACACTGCTTTGACCCGCAACACTAGCTCGCGTGGGCTGAAAGGTTTAACTATATAATCATCCGCCCCAAGCTCCAAACCGACTATGCGATCGACCTCTTCCCCTTTGGCGGTCAACATAAGTATCGGAATATTTTTCTTTAAAGGATCTCCTTTGATCTCTTTGCACACCTCAAGCCCGTCAAGCTCCGGCAACATTATGTCAAGAATTATGCAATCAAGTTTCTCTCTGGCGATAATACTCAATGCCTTACGCCCGTCTCCTGCGAGCGCACACACAAAGCCTGCCTTCTCGAGATTATAGTGCACGAGTTTTGCAATATTTGCATCATCTTCGACTATAAGGATCTTTTTTTTGTTCATTGGTCTCTTCAATATATTGATCAATATCGGCTATATAATATCAGAAGTTTTACGGAGTATTGTTACGATTGTGTGACAAAAACGAAAGATCTTCGCACTATTTAATGTTTCTGCTCTTTGATCTGTCTAAACCATTTTTCACCAAGAAATTCATGAATAAGCAATGGAAAAACAATTAAAGTCAATCCCGTTGATAAAGATAGCCCAAAAAAGATCGACCACGCAAGACCTGACCAGACCGGATCGCTCGCAATCGTCAATGAGCCCAAAACCGTTGTTGCGGAGGTTACCAATATCGGCCGTAATCGTGTTACACCAGCTGTTTCTAATGCTTTGTCGAGCGAAGGATAGAGCGGAATTTGTTGTATTACATATTCAATGAAAATTATGGCATTATTGACAACGATCCCGGCTAACGCAATGACTCCGATCATTGATGTGGCGGAGAAATAAAGCCGTATAAAAACGAACATAACGGTGAAACCAGGGATTACCCCGATAAGCGCAAACGGTATGGTCACTAATATGAGGAACGGGATCAAGAACGATTTGAATTGCGCAACCAACAGTAAATAAATGAACACTATCGCAACACCCATTGCGATCCCAAGGTCACGAAAAACCTTGACCGTAAGTTCCCATTCACCGCCAAGCTCAATAACGACTTTTTCCTTATTTTCTACCAAATACTCCAGGCGCAGCGGAGTAAAATAAATAAGTTTTGTCTGCTTACCTGGCACTGAATAACGTAATAGTTCACCTAAGAGGTCTAAGCATGCGTATGTAACACTCCGCTTTCCCATTTCACCGGTAATATAAATGGTTTGCTCTCTATTATCACTCAATATCGCCCTCTCCTGCGGCATTTCTTTTACATTAACGAAGCGCGAGAGCGGCACGTGGTTGCCGAGCGCGTTTATCACATATACGGAACTTAGGTCCTTAATATCATCGCGCAATGCTCTCTCGTATTTGAGAACGATATATTCCTGTTCAAGATTGAAATTACTATGATACACGCCGATGATATCCTTTTGGAAGATACTCATCAATTCTTGCGCAATCGATTCGACACTAATTTTAGAACGTGCAGCTTCAACTTTATTGATCGAAAGGACATATTTATTGATATCTTCTTCTAAAGAAATATCAATGTCCTTCACTTCTTTAAGGTTGCCTGCCCGCTCTTCGAGATCGAACGCTACCGCCTCCAATAATGCAGGATCCTCGGATTTTACTTTAAGCACGAATGTAGACTGCACCGGAGGCCCCGGAGGATCTTCAATGATCTGCAACGTTACACGCGGACGATCCTTTAGTGCATTGAGCAAAATTTCTCGATACCGTAATGCAAATACCTCGGAAAACTGCTTGCGTTTACTTGGATGGGTTAGATTGATCTTCAAGGTTATTTGATTTGTCCCCTGCCGGCTTGACACATTCTTAAATAAACCGTTAAAGTCAAGGACCGGCGGTGTACCGACAAAAGACTGAACGCTCACAATGGACGGTTCTTTAATAAGTAATTGCGATAACTCGCGCGCTAAAGCTTGCGAACGCTCAAGGCTTGCTCCTCGTTCGAGATCGACATATACGTACATTTGTTCCCTATTCGCCTTCGGGAGCATTCTGAAGCGTAACAGCCGCGCAACGGGAAATGTTAAAACGATCAGGAGCATTGCAAAACAGATCATTAGAAAAAATCTTCGTTTCGCCCTATTTTCAAGAAGTGTTGTCAGCACCTTTCTATAGGCCTCTAAACCACGTGTTGCCACTGTGCATACGACCCCGCATTTTTTCGGCAAGGTGGGTTCAACATCATCTTTACAAAACAAATACGCAAGCCACGGGTTTAATGTATATGCAAACAAAAGTGAAACAAGAAGTGCGGTAGATACAAAGAACGGTAATGGCCCCATATATGGTCCCATCATGCCGGTCACAAAAGCCATTGGAATAAATGCTATTACCGTTGTGGCAGTAGAAAGAAAAAGCCCTGCCCCGACTTCAGAGACCGCTTTAGAGATCAGCACGCCCTTATCTTCATTGGGCTCTAATTTCTTATACCGTACAATGTTCTCGACCACAACGGTTGCACTATCGACCAACATCCCCAGCGATAATATAAGGGCAAAAAGCGTAATACGATTTATCGTATATCCGCACAGGTTCCCGATGCCAAATACCGTAAGCAAGGTAAGCGGAATGCTGATCGCCACGATCGCTGCTGCCCGATGATTAAGAAATGCTAAAAGGACAATAAAGACGATACAGATAGCTTCTATTAAATTAATTATCAGTTTTGATATTTCCTCGCCGGCGACACGCCCTTCATCTTTTACAACATCAACATTGATATCTTTGAAAAGAGCGGTATTATTGATCAAATAATCGACCCCGCGATCAATGTTCTGCGAAACAGTCAAAATATTCTTCCCTTTGATCTTGGATATCGATATATACACTACGTTGTCATAGGGCAACCCACTTTTATAATAACCAATAAAATCAGTATATTCTTCCTCGCCCTCGATCACCGTTCCCACATCCTTGATCGTCAAACTTTGTTCGACATTCGAGGTGATAACAATATCTTCGATATCCTTGATGGTGACAACCTGTTCTTGTGTATCAAGGTGATAATAAAAGTCTTTCGCTTTTATTAAACCGATATTCCGCAAAACAGAGGTTTGATTGAGCGCGACATCGATCTCTTCTAATGAGGTCTTCGTGTCTTTGATCTTCTCAGGATCAAGCACGATCTGAAATTCCCGATGCCTGCCGCCAACGACCTCAACGATCGAAGCTCCTTTGATGCGCCTCAGCTCCTCTTTGATCTCTAAGGCCCGCTTCCTCAGTTCGATCGCTGAAAGTTTATCCGAATATAATGCCAAGGTCTTGATCGGCAGATCTTCCGGATCGATCAAGCTGATCGAAGGCTCTGCCACTCCTAACGGCTTGAGCTCCATCCGGCTTGATATCTTCTGCCTCAGCGTGATCATACTTTTCTCAAGGTCCTCACCTATGTAAAAGGCCGCGATGACCGACGCACGCCCTCCTTGGACCGATGTTGAATAGATATTCTCAACTCCCGCGATCTCATTAAGCGCATCCTCGAGCGGCTTGGTCACTACATGATACACTTCATCCACGGTCGCCCCCGGGAAATCAACATTTATCATAAAGGCCGGTGCAACGATATCAGGATTGTATTGCTTCGGCATAACGATAAATGAAATGCTGCCCCACAGGACAATGCCGATCATGATCAATAATGATAATTTCCTATTATCGATGAAATATGCTGCTATTTTCCCGTAAAGGTTCATACCCTCCCCTTTAACTCAACAATGGTTACAATGTTTATGTTCTTTAACGAATAACAAAGGAAAAACAATATCGCTAACACAGCATGGGATCCATACTGAAAGTGTTAAGAAAATCGTCACCACAAGCATGGTAATTATTCCAAAGTTGTCCCCTTTGGCCATCATGATGTGGAAAAGCGATGCCCAGGTGCTAATAAGCACATGTCCCGCATGCGAAAAATGGGTCTTGGGCCTA
>JAFGJY010000051.1 GCA_016928875.1 Candidatus Omnitrophota bacterium
AGGAAATGTTTTTTAGTGATATAGCGATCTTCATATAGATGTAACCCGTTATAATTATTATGGTTATATATCTCTTTGTCTGGATTGAATAGATTGATTTAGCGCATTATTACAAGTTACTAAAAGATACCATAATATAGGTAAATTGCAAGCTATAACATACGGTACTTCGTTCGCGCAATAGTGGTATCCGTTAGTATGCGACGATTGTGTGGTGGTCACAGGGTGAGTATTTACCGGACAAATTTTTGTGTCATCCAGTTGGTTTCTTCGTATAATAACGTAAGCAGAAAAGGATGATCATATGAATTCTGATATTTATTTAGCGATATTGGTAGTATTTAGCATAGCGATCCTTATTTTTAGAGGGCTTAGGTTCTTCTCATGGAACCGGTTCTCGATGATATTGGTATTGGCCTCCTGCATGATCGCGATCATGGGATATTTTTATTCTGAGCGCTTTGCGGAATTGCTGCGCATGGCAAGCGGCACATATTTGTTTACGATCATAATTTTCGTGTTTGCGGATTTTATCGTAGATTGGATAAGCGCATTTCGCAACAGGGCTAGGCCCGATAAAACAGTGCTCAAGAAGGCACCGTATTTGCTTGAGATCTCCAGGGCTTTTTTTGTGATGGCGAAACAACGAACGGGTGCACTCATCGTGATAACTTGTAAAGACAATCTGCGGCCGCATGTTGATGGTGGGATGGAATGGGACGCCGAGGTCCGGGCGGAATTGCTTATGGCCCTTTTTGCCAAATCATCACCATTGCATGACGGGGCATTGATCATTCGAGATGGACGGGTCAAAAGGGTAAAGGCGATCATAAATTTTACGAGCGGTTTTAAGGTGCCGTTCGGGATCGGGACCAGGCATCGTTCGGCGATAGGCATTACCCACAAGACCGATGCAGTGGCCTTGGTCGTTTCAGAGGAACGCGGTGAGGTCAGTATCGCGTCCCGGGGAGCTTTGGTCAAAGTCCCCAATGAACAGGAATTCTTAAACCTCGCAATGCGTGCCCTTAAGGGTAAAAAACTAGCATAAGCATACATGGGGACAGACACTAGTGTCTGTCCCTAATTTAAAGATTGAAAGGGGTACTATGTGGGAACAAGCACTTGATGGGCAATTGTGGATAAGGATTGGATTTGCGATCATATGCGGCGGAGTAGTTGGCGTTGAACGTCAGATCCGCGGCAAGCCGGTGGGTATACGGACAAGCATAATGATATGTTTGAGTACAACATTATTCATTTATTTGGCGACTTTGGTGGACCAACCAAATTGTCTGCGGGTCTTAGGACAGCTTATAACCGGTGTGGGTTTTTTAGGTGCCGGCGTGATCATGAACCGCGGGGGATTAGTGACCGGCATGACATCGGCTTCGGTCGTGTGGATGCTGGCCGGGATCGGTGCAGCGATCGGGTTCGGGTATTTTGGGATAGCAGTGATGATTTGCGCGATCGCACTTATTGTATTAGTTGGCGTTCAATTGCTTGAGGGAGCATTTAAGGAATTGCGTCAAGGGATCTATGAAATTAGGCGAACTAAAAAACACCATCACAATGAAGGTAATGACGTTTATTAGAAGAGGCATTCTTATTACTTTATGTGTGTTGCATATGGGGGTAACTATGGCTGGTAAGGCCACAGATCAAAAAGTCGCGACATTTGCCGGAGGATGTTTTTGGTGTATAGAAGCATCATTCGACGGTGTTGAAGGTGTCAGCTCTGCTATCTCCGGATATACCGGCGGTACCATACAAGACCCATCCTATGAACAAGTAAGTTCAGGGTCGACCGGTCATTACGAAGCAGTTCAAGTGACGTTCGATCCGGAGGTAATCGAGTATGAAGATCTTTTAGACATTTTTTGGCGCTCGATCGATCCGACCGATCCAAAAGGGCAATTTGCGGATAAAGGTTCACAATATAAAACCGCTATCTTCTATCATGATCAAGAGCAAAAAACATTAGCAGAACGTTCGAAGAAAGAATTACAGGCCTCAGGCATATTTGATAAACCGATCGTGACCGAGATCAAAAAGGCCGAAAAGTTTTACCGTGCCGAAGACTACCATCAAAACTACCACAAAACATGTTCGATACAATATCAAATGTATAAAAGAAGTTCGGGCCGTGAGGGATTTTTAAAGAAAACATGGAACGACAGGCCGATGAAACACAAAGACGACAGCAAGGGAGACCTCAAGAAACAACTTACGCCGTTACAATATAATGTGACCCAACAATGCGGTACAGAGCCGCCTTTCCAAAATGAATATTGGGACAATAAAAAAGAGGGTATTTATGTTGATATAGTATCGGGTGAGCCGCTTTTTAGTTCAACGGACAAATTTGATTCCGGGACCGGATGGCCAAGTTTCACAAAGCCGCTTAAAAATGAGAACATTATAGAAAAGCCAGACAAGAGTGCTTTTATGGTGCGGACCGAAGTCCGCAGCAAAAATGCGGATTCACATCTTGGTCATGTATTTGATGACGGGCCAGCGCCTGATGGCTTGAGATATTGCATAAACTCCGCATCTCTTCGTTTTGTTCCCAAAGAAGATCTCGATAAAGAAGGATATTCGGGATACAAACATTTATTTGAATAACGTAGGGTTCAGATTATAACAATAAAAAAGGAGGTATGCGCGATGGAAGAATTAATTAACAAAATGTATGAATATGTAGCGCTTTACGGAATGAACCTTGTGGCAGCGCTTCTGATCTTTGTGATCGGGAAATGGCTGGCGCGGGTGATCTCTAATGTGTTTAGCAAGATCATGGAAAAAGCCAAGGTTGAACCAACTTTGGTTACATTTATCAAAAATTTATCGTACACAATATTGTTGGTATTTGTGATCATAGCTGCATTAAGTAAATTAGGTGTTGAAACAACCTCTTTTATTGCGGTTCTCGGCGCTGCCGGTTTGGCTGTCGGCCTTGCGTTGCAAGGTTCACTCGCGAATTTCGCTGCAGGCGTTCTGCTTATCATGTTCAAGCCTTTCAAGGTTGGTGATCTCGTGCAAATTTGCGGTCACATAGGGGTCGTTAAGGAGATCCATATTTTTAATACGATCATTCATACACCTGATAATCAACGCAAGATCATACCAAACGCAAGCGTAACCGGTGATACGATAACGAACTTGAGCGCGGTTGATATGAGACGCGTAGACCTGGTTTTTGGGATCTCCTACAATGATAATATTAAGACCGCCAAAGAAGCGCTTGAACGAGTGGTTGTTGCAGACCCGCGTGTTTTGAAAGATCCTGCGCCAACCATCGCGGTATCTGAGCTCGGCGACAGCAGCGTTAATCTTGTTTGCCGGCCATGGTGCAAACCCACAGATTATTGGGGCGTATTTTTCGATATTACTGAAAAAGGTAAGATCGAACTCGAGAAGAGCGGTATAACCATTCCATTTCCGCAAAGAGATGTGCATATGTTCCAAGAGAAATAAAGCTCGAGGATATTTTGCTAAACAGCTCGGTTCATGAAGATCCGGTAGAGGTATTATCTTATTTTGTGATCTTATGAAAACTATGCTAATCGTGCTGGACCGAATTTGTTGGGAGAATCATTTATGTCGGCAACAAACTTAAACAATGGGAGAAAGAGCGTCTTTACCTTTTTTCTCGGCATCCTGTATTTCATTATCGTGAGCATATTCGATTATATAACAGGGTTTGAGATAGCAACATCGATCTTTTATTTGTTTCCCATTACGTTCTATTGTAAGTTCTATGGTCTTCGAGGCGGGATCGTGGCTTCGATCTTTGCCGCAATATTGTGGTTTTTATCAGAGGTTCTTTCTAACCATGTTTATTCACATCCTGCTATTCCTTTCTGGAACGCATTCGTCCGTCTCGGTTTTTTTATAATTATTTCTGTTATTTACGTTCGATTAGAGCACGAAATTAATCAACAACGGACGCTTAATAGCCAGCTCACGGAAAAAAACGCAGAAATTATGCGGCTGGCTAACATCAAATCAGAGTTTGCAAGCATGGTCTCTCATGAGCTTAGGACCCCGCTGACCGCCATTAAAGAAAACTTAGCGATCGTATATGACGGTTCGCTTGGGCCGTTGACTATGGAGCAGAAAGATTTTCTTGAAACAGTTAAACACAATGTTGACCGTTTAACGAGATTGATCAATGATATTCTCGATTTTCAACGCCTGACATCAGGGCTTATGCCGTTCAAATTTACATTGGAGGATCTAAATCGATTGATCTTAGGAGTAACGAAGAACTTTTGCTCCGTTGCGGAGAAAAAAGGCATTGCGTTAAAAGTAGAACTGTCTTCTGATATACCTCAGATAGAAATAGATCGTGATAGGATGAGTCAGGTTCTTGTGAACTTGATCCAAAATGCAATACGATACAGTGATGAGGGAGCTATAAAGATACGCACCGACACAGCAGGAGGTGAAATCCATATTTCTGTGGAAGACCAAGGCCGTGGTATTGCCCCGGAAGAAATGCCAAAGCTTTTTCATAGTTTTCAAAGACTTTCTTCAAGCGAGACAGGTGGTAAGCAGGAAGGGACAGGCCTTGGACTTGCAATTTCAAAAAAAATCATCGAGGCACATAATGGAGCGATAGATGTAACGTCACAATTGGGAGAAGGGTCTATTTTTAAGGTCCGCCTTCCCCATCGAGTTTGAGAGGAGGTAGTATATGGCTAGAATAATTGTGCTTGATGACAATGATGATATTCTCAAGCCTCTTTTAAAAAGGTTGAAAAATAGCGGATATGCAGCGCAGACATTTTCGGACCCTGACGAAGGGTGGCGCGCAATCCAAGAGTCTCCCCCGGATTTAATTATCCTCGATAGAAAAATGCCCAAAATGAGCGGTGATGTCATTTATAAAAAATTGGGAGAGAATTCACAACTTGCAGATATTCCCGTTATATTTTTAACAGGGAAAGATCTGCAATCGGAAAAAAACAAAGGCCTTAGGCTTGGAGTAGATGATTATATAACTAAACCATTTGACATGGGCGAGCTCTTATTACGCATCGAGAATATTCTAAAAAAACAGAAGATCTATAAAGAAAAAGTGTGGTCTGATAAGCTTACTGGCTGCATAAATCGAGATGGATTCGACACCTTGTTTTCAAAACTATTTAATGGTGCTAAACGGTATAACGACATATTTTCTATTGTAATGATCGATATTAATGAGTTCAAGAGAATAAATGATTTATTAGGCCATCATGTCGGGGATAATGTTTTAGTCCAGGTGGTCGATATTTTGAAAAAACATTTACGAGAATCAGATTTTATATGCCGTTACGGCGGGGATGAATTCGTAATATTTTTACCAAGCACAGCTCAAGAAAATGCGGAACAAGTGATTAAGCGCATTTTGGCCGAAGTCGAAAATATTCCCATACGAAAAGGGCCCGCCGGCGAACGTTTAAAAATCGGAATAAGCATAGGAGTAGTAAGTTATCATACAGGCATTAGTAGCCCGAACGAGCTTTTTCAATTAGCTGACAAACGCATGTATGAGAATAAATTTCAAAGCAAACTTTCTCAACAGTCGAAAAAAAAGGTTTTAGTCGTAGAGGATGAAGCGGATATAAGGAAGGCCTTGCTTTTTCGGCTTAAGCAAGCAGGGTTTGAAACATTTGCTGCAGAAGATGGGCAGATCGCACTTCGAATTGCGCGGGCGTTACGTCCGGATCTGATCTTGCTTGATCTCAGATTGCCGAAGATCTCAGGAGAAGAGGTGTGTAAAACGATCCGCGAGGATGACGATCCCGGTCTCTCCACGATACCTATCATCATGCTTACAGCAAAAACCTCTGAAGCAGAGCAGATGATAGGGCGCATCATAGGCGCGAATTATTATGCGACAAAACCATTTAATATGGATGAGATCATTAAAAATGTGATGAGATACGCATCGCTATGATCAAAAGAAGACAGTTTCACTCAGTAGATCAAGTCCCGGGCTACTATCCATAAAGAAAAGAGCGAGCGATGCAGATCACCCAACATGTCCATGCATTAAAAGTTCCTTTCCAGATCACGGTCAATCCTGAGATCCGGATCGATCGGTTCGTGTATGTGTATCTTATTTATGGCGCGAAGATCTATCTCATAGATAGTGCGGTTGCACCGGCCAAAGACATGATCTTCGATTATATCGAAAAGACGGGGCGAAGCCCTTCGGAAATCGAACTTTTATTGCTTACCCATTCACATCCGGACCATATAGGTGCCGCATGTCATATTAAAGAGCGTTCAGGATGCAAGGTCGCAGCCCATGCGGCCGAAAGGCATTGGATAGAAGATTGTACGTTGCAGGCAAAAGAACGTCCGATTCCCGGATTTCATTTTTTGGTAGAGGGGTCGGTACAGGTCGACATGCTTATTAACGATGACGATGTTATTAGGCTTGATGATGACCTGTGCCTTAACGCATATCATACGCCTGGGCATTCGATCGGGTCTTTATCGTTTTATCTGCCTGCGGACAAGGCATTGTTCTCGGGTGATGTTATCCCTTTAAAAGGGGATATCCCTATTTATGAGGATGTTAATGCTATCAAGAATTCGATCAATAGGTTACAAGCGATTGATGATGTTGCCGTACTGTTTTCATCATGGGCAGACCCACGACAAGCTGACGAGGTGGTGCAGGAATTTAATGATAGCCTTGAGTATATTCATGAGATCGATCAATTGGTCCTTGAGAAGAAGGATATCTTTATAAAAGAACCGCTGAAGACGTGTAAAGAGATCCTATTTGAGCTCGGAGTTCCCATATCAGCAGCGAATTCACTTGTTTTACGATCTTTAATGTCGCATATTCATAACTAACTATGTGATAATAAGATATATATTTATCGGCAAAAAAGTGGTTCATTAACATTGCGTATTCATTACTTAAATTATTATCATCCCAAATATTTCATATAATTAAGAATAAAGTGGGGCAAAAATGAGGTTTTTGGTCAAATGAAAATATTTTTTATAGGGTTAGGCGGGGCGATCGGCGCGATTGCGAGATATATGGTTTCAGGGTGGGTGTATGCGGTGACCGGAGCTTACTTTCCATGGGGTACGTTTGTGATCAATCTTACGGGATCTTTGTTTATTGGTTTTTTGTGGGGCGCTTTTGAAGAGGCCTCCATGTCTCATAATATGCGGATGTTCTTCATAGTCGGATTATTAGGTTCATTTACGACCTTTTCTACTTTTTCATTTGAAAATGTCCAGTTGATCAGAGACAGTGAATTCGGACTTATGGGGTTGAATATCGCTATAAGCGTAGTGGGCGGTATTGCAATGGTGTTTATCGGAATGTTGTGCGTGCGATTGCTTATGACAAGTTTACGGTAAAAGAAAGGGGGGTGCCATGAAATTGCCAGAAGAAGGGACGTTGTTAAGGATATTCTTTGGTGAAAACGATAAATATCACAATCGACCGCTTTATGAAGAGAT
>JAFGJY010000052.1 GCA_016928875.1 Candidatus Omnitrophota bacterium
ATATTGCTTCTGGGGTAGGCGCTCCCGTCGTTGCGCTTTTTGGTCCTACCGATTTTCGCCGTACCGGGCCGCGGGGGGTAGGAGAAAAGATCATTGTGCACAACCGTGATGAAAAATGTGTAATCCCGTGTTACGAGTCAGCCTGTACGGCCTTTACGTGCATGAGTAATATTACTCCACAGATGGTAGTAGAAGCCGTGGAGAGAATCGTGACCAACCGCATATGAAAAAGAGAACATTTAAAAACATACTGGTGATCTCGCTTTCGAACATAGGGGATGTTATTCTTACTCTGCCGGTCGTTAATGTTTTGCGGGGTAATTTCCCTGGATCGAAAATATCGATCGTTATCGGCCCGAACGCCGTTGAGCTCCTTACTGGATGTAAAGAATTGCATGAAGTAATAGTTTATGATAAGAGGGCATCACTTTTAAGCAAAGCTCGTTTCGTTTACGATTTGCGAACGCATAAGTTCGATTGTGCTGTGGATCTTCGCAATACGGCGATCCCCTATTTGTTACTACCGATCACATGCGATGTATTGTCTTGTGTAGCACGGCAGCATGCAGGTTCAATGAAGAAAAAACATCTCGACCGTCTTGCATTCTTAGGGCTCGATATGAATGTAAGCGAGCCTATTACGTTATATAGTTCTAATGATGAACGATCGCTTTCTGATAAACTTTCACAACGAGGCATTACAGAAAAATATGTTGGACGAGCTGTATTAATAGCACCTTCTGCGCGCACTCCGTTCAAAACGTGGCCTGCGGAAAAGTTTGTCGGATTGTGTAAGAAAATAAGAGAGGAGTATCCCGATCGCCCGATAATGTTAGTTGGCAGTAAGGACGAAGAGGGAATCGCGATCACGATTAAGGAAAAGGTTGCACACGATGTTGTGGTTTTGGCGGGTGCCCTCAGCCTTAAAGAATATGCGGCATTAACGCAGCAGGCTGCATTATTAGTCGCTCACGACAGTGCAGCCATGCATATCGGGAATTATCATTCAATACCGCTTATCGCATTGTTTGGGCCTACGAGCGCTGAACAATACGGTGAGGACTCGGATACGTCCACGGTTATAAAGCGCAATGATCTTGATTGTGTACCATGTTGTGGGGTACAGTGTGATATTGGCCGTGTGTGTTTGAGCGAACTTCCGGTCGATACGGTTTTTGCTGAAGTGCGTAGAAAGCTTTCAATGCAACCTTGAGCACTATGTTACTCAAAGAAGAAGATTGTTAAAAATGTCATAGTATTCCAAGCTATGCTTTATTATAATTAAAGCTTGATATAGGCTCACAAAAGATCTCCGTTTCTTAATTTTATAATCTAAAAGGCAGACACCCTATGCCTGAAGTTCGCATCAAAAGATCACAAATTTGCGTCGGGAAGAAAAAGGTGCCCCTTATTAGCGGCGAGATGCATTACTGGCGCCTTAATCCTTCCTGCTGGCGACCATGTTTACGTACGATAAAAGACATGGGGATTTCTGTTGTATCTACATATGTTCCTTGGGGATACCATGAATATAAGCGCGGTAAGTTTGATTTTACCGGAAAAACGGAAGAGGCCCGGAATTTAAAAGCGTTCCTCCAGCTTGCTAAGCAGGAGAACTTTTGGGTCATTATCAGGCCTGGGCCTTACATTTATAGTGAGTGGAAGAATGACGGTGTTCCTGATTATGCCTATAAATATCACCGCTTGCATCCTACCTTTTTGCGGTACGCAGAGATATATATAAAACGTGTTTGCAAGGTGCTTAGGCCTTTTTTGGCGTCGCATTCAGGTGGTAACATTATTATGCTTCAGGCGGATAATGAAATTGACCCCTGGGCGGATATTTTTGGGGGGCAATACGGGTTGTGGGGCAAAGTAGGGTTGTTTCAGAACTTTATTCGTGCCCAATATCATAACGATATAACCAAGCTCAACGATGTGTGGGCGTCTGATTATTCGTCGTTTGATGAGATCGGTCCGTATGAGTTATGTGAGATCAAGGGTGATTGTGCCCTGAAACGTTCGGTGGACTATATTAAGTTCAAGCATCATTATTCAAATGAAGTGGCGACCTGGGTCAATAACAAATACCGTGCTTGTAGGATCGATGTTCCAATTTATTTGAATGCATATCCGTTCTTTTACGCGCATGATTGGAAATCACTATATGAAACGTGTGACCTTCTCGGGATTGACCTATATCCGGAGAATGAATTTTCTGTTGGTGAAATGGATCATCGTAAGATGATGGACAAAGTAAGGTATATGCGAACATTCTCTCCGCTTCCGTATATCGCTGAATTTGCATCCGGCATTTGGCATAATCATCATTATGCGACCGGTGTCATTACTCCGAATCACTACCGGCTGTTGACCCTTTCCATGTTGCTTGCTGGGCTTAAAGGGTGGAACTGGTATATGTTGGTAAATCGTGACAACTGGTATATGGCGCCTATCAATGAATGGGGGAATACACGAGCAGAGTTGTTTTCCGTTTTTAAAAAGCTTGTTGAGGTTTTTGATAGAATGAAACCGCATGAATGTACTAAGGTCGTTGATATTTCCGTGACGTTCGATGCGTTGCATTATGCAGCACAGACGGTGCGCGAAGAAGAGACGGTCCTGCAACGTTTATATTGTGCTGATATAGATTATGATTTTTTTGACGCGCGTACCCAACAAGTCGCTCACAAGATCCTTTTTTATTCAGGAAATCAATGGGTAAGTACGGACGATCAGACAGCACTTCTTAAGTATGTGAAGGCAGGGGGGGTACTGGTAGCTTTTAAGAACTATCCACGCAAGAATGACAATTTCCACAAGACCAATATTTTGGGTTTTAAGGATCCAGATCGGATCCTTTTTAAATTCAAGCGGCGCATTAAAGTACGTTTAGACAAAAAGCATTCGTTTACGATCTATTCGACTATTGGTGGATATAATGAAGTGCCTGGTACGCCGATCAAGGGGAAGATCGATGGTTGCGGTGAAATGATCATCGGGTACCTACGCTCAATTGGCAAAGGCAAGATCCTGCATCTTTTTATTGAACCGACAAGTGATGTTTTGCTAACGATCCTTGCTTATTTTAAGGTTACAGTGCCCATAATAAGTGCTACTCAAGGATTGAGCACCGCCTTATTTATCCGCGGTAAGAAACTGTTTGCGATCATGATCAATAATGGTAATGAAGAGAAAAGTTCGGTGGTATCTGTTAACCATCCACTGATTAAGAATCGACGATTTGCGGTAAAAAACCTCTTGGATGATCAGATCAAAAAATATTCGGCTACCGCTAATCCCGTAATCACGTGGGAAATACCGCGCAAGGATGGCGTTGTGTTCGAGATCAAGAGGCTTAAGTAGGGAACAAATTATAAAATTATCATATTCTTTCACCAAAAGTGAGGTTGCTATGTATGAAGAATTTTTTGGATTGCGGGAAGAACCATTCAAACTAACGCCTGATCCACGTTATTTATTTCTTAGTAAACGCCACCTTGAAGCAATATCATGTTTGCATTATGGCATCGAACGCCGAAAGGGGTTCATACAGATCACCGGTGAGGTCGGTTCCGGCAAGACCACGATCTGCAGGAGTTTTCTCTCACAGCTTAAATCCGATGTTAAATATGCCCTTATCTTCAACCCTTGTTTATCTGATGTATTGATCTTAAAAACTATCCTCGAGGATTTTGGCATTCAGGGCAAGC
>JAFGJY010000053.1 GCA_016928875.1 Candidatus Omnitrophota bacterium
TCTCAGCCGAAGGCTGATCCGCCTCTGGCGGAGGATAGAGTGACATTGTTTCATCTGAAGTGATTATATTAACATGCGCCCGTAGCTCAATCGGATAGAGTGACTGGCTTCGAACCAGTAGGTTGGGGGTTCGATTCCCTCCGGGCGCGCTTTATAAGAGGTGAAATTAGTAATTAGTAAATTCTAATTACGAATGTTCTCCGAGGACTAAAAAGGGAATCGAAGCGGAGTGAACGGCGCGAATAAGTAATGGAACAAAATTCGTCCCCCCTTTTAAGGGGGGTGTCCCGCCGAAGGCGGGAAGGGGGGTTTTGAGTACATTATATGACGCTTAAATATAGAAAAGGATTAAAACAACGAGCTCGCGAATTAAGAAAGCTGGGCACGAAAGCGGAAGCATTATTATGGTCAGGGCTGAAGAACAAAAAGGTGCTCGGTTATAAGTTTAATAGGCAAAAACCACTTGGTAATTATATAGTTGATTTTTACTCGCACGAATTAAAATTGGTTATTGAAATAGATGGGATTTCTCATAATGAAAAGATAGGTGAAGATAAGAAACGTCAACGTCAGATAGAGCAATTAGGATTAACAGTGCTACGTGTATATGATGACGATGTATGCGCTGATCCAGACGCGGCAATACGGTTTATTATTAATTGGGTTAAAGAGCATACTTCTGATAATTGATGTGGGAAATGCAAAACCCCCCGGTGCTGCGCACCACCCCCCCTCGAAGAGGGGGGACGTATGCGACACGCAGCATAGACGATGTAATTATGAGTGAAAGCACCACCCCCCTCGGAGAGGGGGGACGTACAGAGAAAAATATATGAAGTGTCACCCCACCTCGCAGGTGGGTTTGTGGACAACAGTGTCACCCCACCTCGCAGGTGGGTTTGTGGACAACAGTGTCACCCCACCTCGCAGGTGGGTTTGTGGACAACACGAAATACATTTAATCTTATAAGGCTTTCCAGATGCGCGTGAGTATACAATGAATAGATCCATTCAGAATACAATTTCTGCGTTCCTGATCGCAATGCTTCTTACCGGCTGTGCGACCAAACCCACGCCGAATGAGGAGTTCGAGGTCACGGAAACCGATCAGATCGATCAGTTCGAAGGGGTCAAAGGGACCGCGATCACTGAGGTCGAATATGGCAACAAGACCTATTTGAAGATCCGTGCAGCGGGAATAGTATGTGATGATACGCTTATCGCCGATTATCTGCGGGCGCTGCGTGAGAACCTCATGCCGTATGTCGAACGTGAGACCATGCCGTATATGATCACGCCCATCAGCGATGACCGTATCTATGCTGCGTCAACGCCGGGAGGTTTCATTTATATCTCGCTCGGAATGCTTGCGTTCATCGAATCCGAATCGGAGTTGGCCGCGATCTTAGCGCATGAAATGGCGCAGACACAGTACAAACCACAGCGATTTCGTCTTACAAAACTTCTCTTTGGGTTTTTCCGTAGTTGTGTGAAAGTGGCGTCATTTATTTTCCTGCCGGGATATGGTATCAATTACGGTTTAAAAGCGATCGATAAATTCGTCCTCAAGGACATTTCGGCTGAAAAAGCGGTCTTGCGCGCGGATGTCATGGCGGTCGATTATCTTAACAAGGCCGGGTATCGCATGAGCGGATACGCGGACATGATCGAGCGGTTCAAGGATTATGATGCGCGCTATTTTAAACAGCTTGAGATCTATTTGCGCAACAGGCCGATCACCGATAAACGAGTCGCTGCGCTGAAGGAATTACTCGCGCCCTATACCATTGAACAAGAGCGTAAAGACCGTGAGGTCCGCAGTTACCAGAAGGTCCGCGCGTATGTCGGCCGTTTGATAAATGAATTACAACCGTAACCAAAGGGGACACACACTTTTTTTGTGTGTCCCCAAATATATTATATTTTATGAAACGATCTCTGGCGCTGATCATAGTGATCGCATTATTGTCTCATGGGTGCGCTGCTCATAAACAGGAGACAGATGAGATCACCTTCAAGAAAACGCCGCCGCTTTTGACGGACCGCGACCGGCGTGAGGTCGAGCTCGGTGAGCAGCTCCATCAAAAGATCGTAAATAGCTTCCCGATCTATCGTGATCCTGAGGTGAACGATTATGTGCGGGATGTTGGCTCAAAATTAACACCGTATGCAAAACGCGAGAATCTCCCGTATACTTTCACGATCCTGGAGGATAATCGTATTTATGCCTCATCGGCACCGGGTGGATACATATATATTACGACGGGATTCTTGAATATACTTGAGAATGAGGCCGAACTCGCGGCAGTGCTTGGCCATGAGATAGCGCAGGTGCAGTACCGGCCGCCCGATCCGCGGGTGAGGACATTCGTCATGAACAGTAAGCCGATACTCGCCATGGCAGCGGGGATGTTCTTGGGTGTATTTACGCCTTTTGCGATGATCGGCGTTGATGCATTGACGTATTATACGATGCTTGAGAAGAAAAAATCGGACCGGGCGGTACGGGCCGACCGTACGGCATTTGATTATATGGTAAAGGCAGGGTACGATCCGCAAGGCGCGATCGATCTTTTTTATCATTTAATGGACTTCGATGAGACAACGCTGGCGATGATCTACAATTATAATATTTCTCATCCGCTGACGAACAAGCGCTTCGCTAAGATGTTAAAGACATATAGTGAACTGGAGATCGTCGAGCGTGAACTCGTAACAGATCGCAACGATTATTACGAGCACGTCCGGAAGATAAAAGAGATGTATCAGGATGATGAGAATGCCGCATCCTCGTATCGGGCGTTGCCGGTGATATAAGGGTCAAGGGGCAAGGGTCCAGGGTCAAGGGTCAAGGGGCCAGAATAAAAGGGAGAGTGAATGGAATGGGAGAGGGGTTTAAAAAATTAACAGCCTGGCAAAAAGCTTATGATTTTGCTTTAAAGATATATAAATTGACTCAAGGATATCCGAAGCATGAGCAATATGGACTGATTTCACAAATGCGAAGAGCCTCGTTGTCAATGAGTGCGAATATTGCGGAAGGATATGAGAGGCAACACAGGAAAGAATACGTCCAGTTTCTAACGATTGCAAAAGGGTCTCTTGGAGAGATTGAAACATTTTTGTTGTTCTCAAAAGACCTAGGGTATATTACGAATGCTGAATATTTAAAAATCGAAGAGGCTAGGAAAGAAGTCGCACGATTGTTATCGGGGTTGATCAAATCATTATGTTGAATTTTTATTTTGATCCCTTGCCCCTGGACCCTTGACCCTGGACCCTGGACCCTATAACACAGAAAGGTACACAATGGAAATAGGCGTGCTTGGCTTGCCGCAGACCGGCAAGAAAACATTATTCAATTTGCTTACGGAGGGAAGCCTTAAGGCGGAATCCCACCAAAAGGCATCGAAGGACCCGGGTGTAGGCATATCAAAAGTGCATGATGAACGCTTGCATGCGCTCTCGGCTATGTATAAACCGAAAAAGACGGTCCCTGCGACCATAAAATACATTTTATTGCCCTCTATGACCAAGAACTCAGAGGAGAACCGCGCGGCGTTCACCTCGATCTCAACGGTCGATGCATTATGCCATGTCGTGCGTGCCTTCGAGGACGATACGGTCTTTCATATCGAAGGCAGCGTCGATCCGGTGCGCGATATCAATTATGTCGAGTCGGAATTATTGCTTAATGATCTTTTGTTCGTCGAAGGGCGGATCGAGAAGCTCGAGCATGATATTAAACGCAAGAACGACCCGAAGGCCAAAAAAGAAAAAGAGATCATGGAGCAGATCATGGCGTGCCTTAACGAAGACCGGCCGCTGAGGCTCGTTGAGTTCTCGGAGGAAGAGAAGAAAATCATTAATGCCTATCCGCTCTTGACGCGGAAGAACATGCTTATCGTGCTGAATGTGGGCGAGGAGGACATTACGAATACCGCACTGGTAAAAAAGATTCAGTCTGAGTTCGCCGGGCGCGGGATCCATTGTGTGGATGTTTCATGTAAGATCGAAATGGAGCTCTCCGAGATCACTGACCCTCAGGAGAAGAAAATGTTCCTCGAAGACCTCGGCATCGCCTCATCGGCGCTTGAGCGGATCACGAAGATGAGTTACGATGTGCTCGGGTATCTTACCTTCTTTACGGTCGGGGAGGATGAATGCCGGGCGTGGACCGTCCGTCAGCATACGCTCGCACCGCAGGCCGGCGGCACTGTGCATTCCGATATCGAACGCGGTTTTATCCGCGCCGAGCACATGCGGGTCGATGAATTGCTCAAATTCGGGAGCGAGCAAGCGCTCAAGGACGCGGGCAAGTTCTCGCTCAAAGGCAAGGATTACGTCGTGCGCGACGGTGATATTTTACATTTTAGGTTCAATGTATAACTGAGGGTCAAGGGGCAAGGGTCAAGGAACACAGGGAAAAAATAAATGTACGTCCCCCCTTTTAAGGGGGGAAAGCGACGAAGTCGCAGGGGGGTTTTGAGAACAAAGAATAACGTACGTAAAACCCCCCGGCTTATCGGCCACCCCGCTCTGTGAGGGGGGACAAAAGAGAGCAAGCAACCACCTCAAGGGGAGACGACGAAATACAAGGTTGAGGACAAAGGGAAAATTGTACAAAGAGTTCGGGATTTTTAATTAGCTTCTTGCCCCTTGGCCCTTGACCCTGGACCCTTTTTTAACAAAGGAGCATTAATGATATCAAAAGTGATCATAAAGAAATGCGAAGAGTACAACTACGAAACCATCAGGCAGCTGCTTGAGGTATCGTTCAAGGAACTTGCCATAGAGAATGAGATCCCGCGCGGCGGGAAGGTTTTCATCAAAGTCAATAATCTGCTTACCGTACCACCTGAACGTGCGGTAACAACGCATCCTCTGGTACTCAAAGCCGTGATCGCCTATGTAAAGCAGTTTACGGATGGTATCATTGTCGGGGACGATGTTAATGAAATGATCGACGGTGATGAACCTTTCGTGAGCTCCGGATTTAAAGCCGTATGTGATGAAATGGGTGTGAGGCTTTTGAACCTGAAATATGATGAACGGGTCCATGTTACGATCAAGGGCGGCGTGCGCTTTAAAAAAGCCATTTCCATGCGAACGGTCGTGAGCGCCGATTATTTCATTAACCTGCCCAAGATGAAAACACACCAGCTCACCCTTTTTACCGGCGCCATAAAAAATCTCTACGGCATTATGCCGTTCGGCCAGAAGGTGTCCATTCATAAGAACAACGCCGGCTTCAATGATTTTAAACAAGCGGTCGTCGATGTGTATTCGATGAAACGGCCGGACCTGAACGTGATGGATGCGGTGATCGGCATGGAAGGCGAAGGCCCGTCCGGCGGGCCGGCGCGCACGATCGGGTATCTCATGATAAGCCGTGACGGTGTGAGCATGGATGCGGTATGCGAGAACATGATCGGGCTTAGGGCGGAACACGGCTTGGTATCACATATGGCCGCGGAACGCGGCCTCGGTATCGCAGACCTTGCTGAGATCGATCTCGGCGGGGTCGCGCTCGAAGAACTCAAACTTAAAGATTTCAAATTGCCGAAGAGCGCCTTTTCACAGCGCAATACGCCGAATTGGATATTGAATATTATTTTTAGTTTGCTCGTGCCGCGGCCCGTGATCGATCACGGCGTGTGTAAACGCTGCGGCGCGTGCATCCAGCATTGCCCGAAAGACACGATCAAAATGGAGAAGGGCAAGGTCATTATCCATTATGATAATTGCATCCGGTGTTTTTGTTGTCAGGAACTGTGCAGCTTTAAGGCGATCCGCGCGGAACAGAACGTGATCGGCAAAGTGTTGCTTGCGCTACACCGGTTTATCGGTAAAATAAAGGCTCGTAAAAAATAAGAGAAGTCATATAAGAGTTGCGAACATCTCGCCCGTCCTCCGAAGCTTTAGCGAAGGGGGATAAAAACGGTGTTTAACGTTATGCCCTCATCGGACCATCCGGTGGGGGCTTTTTTATTACTTCCTCACACAATACCACGTCCCTGCCTACCGGCAGGCAGGCGTAAGGACGTGGATGGATGCGGATCCGTGTGGTCGTCTGAAGAGTCTAGAATGAATGGTAGCCGTCGCGCCACGGCGGAACGGCCACCAACCAATAAAAATAGATGCGTTGTATGAATGATCTAATGCAGCCATTTTTTTGAAAAGTAGCGCTGTGCGATGAACGTCGCATGCGCGATAAGCGATATGTTCATTGCCCACCACACCGAGACCGCCCCAAGCCCAAGCACGAAAATAAAGAGACAGCTCAGAGGAATTCTGATCAGCCAAAAGCTTGCGACCACCCGTATCATGACACTTTTCGTATCACCGGCGCCATTGAGCGCGCCGCTGAGGATCACCCCGATCGCCATGATCGGTTCGCAGATCATGCTGATGTAGAGATAGCGCACGCTTTCACGGATCACTATTTCGTTGTGCGAAACAAGTCCGGCAAGGAAGGGGGCATTGGCGATGACCGCCAGTGTCAGGACAATGCACATGCAAAATCCCAATCCCGCGGTCACGAGTCCGATCCTGAAGGCTTCGGTCTTATTGTTCGCGCCCAATGCATTACCGATCAGCGCGGCATTTGACATGTTAAAGGCGAAGATGGGCAGAAAGATCGCCGACTCGATCCGCATGCCGTTGGTGAGTGCCGCGAGGATCTCGACATTGTTCTCAGGCACGTGGCTTAAGATGAGATAAATGACCGCGGTGCCGGTTTGCCAGGCTATTTGCAGAAATCCGATCGGCCAGCCGATAGCGGCGATCTGTTTTACGAACGCAGCCGAATAGTGGATGGGCGTTACGATGAAGCGTTTGATATAGGTAAAATTAAGGAATGCACCGACCATTAAGCTGATCGCGGTCGAAGCCGCAATGCCGCGGAACCCGAGCGGGGTCTTGAAGACGAGATAAAAATTAAGTGCGATATTGAGTGTGCAGACGATCGCCATGGTCTTTAAGGAATTGCGGACCTGTTTCGTGGAACGCAGGATGCCGTTGGAATTGATAAGCGGGAATGCGAAGATGATCCCGAGCGAATAAAAACGGATAAGAGGGACCGCGTAGTGTTTGACCACGTCCGGTACCGAAACGTGCGTGATCACCAGCGGGAAGATAAAGAACCCGACAAATGCGCATGCAAGTCCGCTCACCAGTCCGGTGAGCATTGCAGAGACCACTGCTTGCGAAAGACGCGCTTTGTCCCCGCCGGTAAAGGTGCGCGAAATGATCGACACCGTGCCGACATTGATGATGATCGCAATGACCGTTAAAATGAAATAGAGCTGCAGGACAAATCCGTAGGCGGCTTGGATGTCCTTGGTGATAGTGCCTGCGACATAGACATCGATGATCGTGATCAAAAATTCAAAGAACATGATAAGCATCATCGGCCAGCAGATAGCCCAGCTCGCCGCGATATATGAGCGGAGCTTGTGCCGGTTGTTAATGACCTGATCGGCCAAGTCGAGGTTATCGTTTATGAAGCGTTTGAGCATGATGTATAAGGTTCTAGGTTCCAAACGATCGGTGTTATATGCTTCGGTGTCAGACACGTGCCTGACACCAATTCGTGTAGAATGTCGTCCCCGCGGAAGCGGGGATCTAAGGTCCCGGCTCTTCGGCCGGGACGACAGGCATTAAAATTAATGATTGCACTTCGTGTCATCGTTTATACAATAAATGCCATGAAAAAGCAATCATGGATAGAAAAGGACGTGATCTTCGTTACGGGCTTTCGAAAAAAGGTCGCATCCACGGGCTTGACCGGCGGGTCCATTCGCTCTTTCAGGCGTCAGATATACAAGTATTATAAAACGGTAGGCAGGGACGATCTTACATGGCGCAATACGAACGATCCGTACCATATTCTCGTCTCAGAGATCATGTTGCAGCAGACCCAGGTCGAGAGGGTAAAAAGAAAATACGCGGAATTCATCGCTGCATTTCCCACGCTCAAACATCTCGCAGATGCGCCGCTCTCAAAGGTAATGAAAGTCTGGCAGGGAATGGGGTATAATAGGCGTGCGCTCATGCTTAAGAGGGCCGCGGAATGTGTGATAAAGGAACATGGCGGAGAACTGCCCAACGATATCGAGACCTTACGCACCTTGCCGGGCATTGGGGCTGCGACCGCCTGTGAGATCGCTTCATTCGCGTTCGATCAGCCGACCGTGTTCATTGAAACGAATATTCGCACGGTCTTTATCCATTTCTTCTTCGATGAAAGCACCGCAGTGCATGATAAAGAGATCATGCCGCTCATTGAGCGAACGCTTGATCGAAAAGACCCGCGGCACTGGTATTACGCGCTCATGGATTACGGTGTGATGCTCAAGGCCGTGTATCCTAACCCAAGCCGCCGCAGCGTCCATTATAAGAAGCAAAGCGCTTTTCACGGATCGGACCGAAAGATACGCGGCGGGGTGATCAGGGTGCTGACCGCGCGGGAGAGAACAACTATACGAAGCTTGGTCAAGGAATTGGAAGCACCGGAGTATCGGGTGAAGAAGAATGTGGAGAAGCTGGTTAAAGAAGGTTTGGTGAAGCAGCAGAAGAACAGTTTTTGTATCGCATAAAAAGGGTCAAGGGGCAAGGGTCAGGGGGCAAGCTACACAGAATAATTAAAAAATAGTACGGGCCGTTCGCCGAACGGCCCGTTGAAGCTTGATAATGTTTTGTCTCCCCTTTTAAGGCCGAGTAGGTCCGCCGTTTTTATTGGCGGAGGAGTGGCCGAAGCGTAGCTGAGGCCGAGGGGTTTTGCGTACTATGATACCTGGACTCAAAACCCCCCGGTGCTTCGCACCACCCCCCTTGCAAGGGGGGACGTATTAAGTTGCGACTACATTGGATTGGGGACAGACACTAGTGTCTGTCCCCAGAGTGGTTCGCGGCTTTACTTTTTCTTGCCCCTTGGCCCATGACCCTTGACCCTTGAAAGCGGAGCGAACATGGAACGCACACACATCACAATTATCGGCGCAGGCGTGATCGGCCTTGCGGTCGCACGCTTGCTCGCTAAGGACAGGCAGCACATCATAGTGCTCGAGCGTAATGGTACGTTCGGGCAGGAGACAAGTTCGCGGAATTCCGAAGTGGTCCATGCCGGGTTGTATTATCCGCGCACTTCATTGAAGTCTGATACGTGTATCCGCGGCAAGGAGTTGCTCTATGAATTGTGCGCTGAGCGCGGCATCGCGCATAAAAAAATAGGGAAACTCGTTGTCGCGACCGGTGCGCAGGAATCAGAAGCACTGCATACAATATACGAGAACGCCCGTGCGTGCGGCGTCACCGATTGCAGGTTCCTTACCCGCACGGAGATAGCAGCGCGGGAACCGGCGATCAAGGTCAAAGAGGCCTTTTTCTCACCCGACTCAGGCATCATCGACACCCACGGCGTGATGAAGAACCTCTACGATGAGGCGCGCTATCTCGGCGTAGATTTTGCCTACGGTGTTGAGACGGTCGGCATTGAGCGCAGTAGGCAGAGATATCGTATCGTTGCCACAGAACCGGACGGGAGCGATTGTACATTTGAAAGTGATCTTGTGATCAACGCGGCCGGGCTTAAGGCTGATGCGGTCGCGGCCATGGCAGGTATTGACATTGAGAAGCATGAATATACGATTCACTTTTGTAAAGGGCAATATTTTCGCATCGCGGACCCGTCCAAATATCCGGTCACCCATCTTGTATATCCGCCGCCGACGGACTACAGTTTAGGCATTCACATTGCGCCGGACCTCGCCGGCGGCCTGCGTCTTGGCCCTGATGCGCATTATGTCGATTCGATCGATCACCGCGTCGATCCGGCCGCGCAAAAAGATTTTCACCTGTCCGTACGGACCTTTCTACCGACACTTAAGTACGATGACCTTATTCAAGACACCGCCGGTATCCGTCCCAAGCTCCAGCCGGAAGGCGGCGCATTTCGTGATTTTGTGATCAAGGACGAAGCCGATATCGGCTATCCGGGATTTATCGATCTGATCGGTATCGAATCACCGGGCTTCACCGCAGCGCTGGCCATTGCGGAGATGGTCCGCGGATTCATTGGTTCGTAATTTCTAATTGACCTAATTGCTCTAATTTCTAAAAAGCTCCAAAATAATAAAATCCCAAATTTGCTCTTTCGACCAATGGGAA
>JAFGJY010000054.1 GCA_016928875.1 Candidatus Omnitrophota bacterium
AATGTCGAAGCGATGAAAAAGAGCACCTATATATTGGCATCACTGATCACTGGGGCAGTAGTATCGGTGAGTGGTTTGATCGGATTTATCGGGCTCGTTGTTCCGCATATTGCACGCATGCTGTTTGGACCTGATCATCGCCTGGTTATACCAGCAAGTGCATGCATCGGTGGCATGTTGCTCGTGATCGCCGATACCATTGCGCGTACCATGATTGCGCCGCAAGAGATACCGGTGGGCGTCATAACGTCATTTTTAGGGGCACCTTTCTTCATATATCTTTTAAAAAGAAAAGAATCACGTTCAATCTTTTAGAATACAAGACACCTACGCGGTGTGAGAAGAGCTCTTTTTACAACGCGTAGGTGATGGGTTTAAACAAATAAATTGTTTTATGGAAGAATAAACATGAACGCGATATTAAAGATCGAAAACCTAAGATTTTCCTACGCCGATGAATTCTCTCTCGATGTTCCCTTGCTAGAGATAGGATGCGGGGAATTTGTGTATTTGTTGGGCCTTAACGGCAGTGGTAAAACGACCTTATTCCATATTATCGCGCAGGTGCTTAAGCCTTCAGAGGGCAGGATCTTTATCCAAGGTGAAGACAGCACAAGATTAGATCCACTTAGAATTGCGCAAAAAATAGCGCTTGTTGAACAAGAGGTCCAGTATGTTTTTCCTTATTCTGTATATGAAGTGGTAATGATGGGGCGCTTTGCCCACAATAGAGGGAACTATTTCGAATCAGATCGCGATAAGACGGTAGTCAATGATGCGCTTATGCAGATGACGGTGTATGATCTTAAAGACCGTTTGATCACCGAACTAAGCGGCGGGGAACGCCGGCGGGTCGAGATCGCCCGCGCACTGGCACAGGAGACGGACATTATTTTGTTGGATGAACCCACGACATTCCTTGATGTCAAACAACAAAAAATATTCCTGGATAGCATACATAGCTTACATGGGACCGGCAAGACCGTGATCATTGTGACGCATCGGATAGATTTTGTTCAAAACTATTTTGGCAGGGTGGTCATGCTGCATGCGGGAAGAATAAGAGCGGACCGTGTGGTAAGTGAAGTGTCCGATCTGAGCGTGGTAAAAAGTGAACTCGAAGCGATGGGGGATCATTCAGGGTAAAATTCTTGCGTGAAGCCTTTGAGCGGCAGATAGAAATTGGTCACAACATTTGTATTGACGTTCTTTATATGTGCGATCTCGAGTTCGTAGGTCTCAATGCCTTTATAAAATGCCGGCGGATCGAATTTTCCTTCCTGCATTTTAAAGTAAAGCCAGCCACGCAGCGTAGAATGGGGCGGGATCTGTTTTGTTTCGAATTCTATTAATTGGAAATCCTTTTTCATCTGGCGAGCGGCCATCTTTCGCTTGAACCAGCCCACAATGAATCCTTTTTTCTTACCTTCGGTCATGATCTCTACTTGCGTAAGAGCCATGTCCTTCGCTTCTGTGCGTCGGGTACGTTTATAGAGCGGATCACAGATCGCGTATTGTGTATCTTCCAGGACGAACGTATGTTCAGTCGGGTTATCGATCTCGATCTGCAGCGGCACATATCCTTTTTCGGCAAAATCATGATAGAAATACCAGCGCTCTTCGTCGGCACGGTTAGCGGCATAAAGCGAAATAGTCATATCTTGAGCCGACTCGCTAACGGCCTTTATTTGTTCTGCAGTGCTTTGTAGTGGGATTATTATTTCTTGGGTTGCGCATGATGAGAAAAGAAAGGGTGTGAAGAGAGCCGCAAGTAACGGAAAAATATTGAACTGCTTAAGGCCGGGACGCATGGTGGAATATCCCTTTGTCGTCACATCAATCCTTTCCGTATGAGCTGTACATAAATTCCCGATATGGCTTTTTTGCCGCTTGGGTGCGCTCTTCGTAATGCTTGCGTAATGCTTCTTCATATTGCCTGAGAGCCTCTTCTTGTTGTGCGGTGAGATGTTTTTTGTAATCATCGAGATACGTCTCGACCGTGAACGCGAGGTCATTGTACTGTTTTTCCTGGGTTGTCAATTTATCGCAAAGGTATTTATTCATCTCTTGCAGCGTATCGACTTTATCGTGCAGTTCTTTGCGTTCATTAATGTATTGTTCATTCGTGATCAAAAGAGTGCTTTTGAGAACGAGCATATCATTATAACGTTCACGTAGGTCCAAATAATTGTTCTTAAGCGAAGCATATGCCTGCTGCAAAGATGTATACATCTCCAGAAGTGTTTCATAATTTTCTTTTAAGGTCATCATAGTACCTTGCGTCATAGTACTATTGGTTGCAAAAAGAGCAGACGGCTTGATCGTAACCGACAGTGCTGTGTACATTATGATAAGTAAAATGATGAGAAATCCGGATCTAAAACGAGTACGTTGCCGGGGAGGGTAGATCTCAATATTTGCAGAACGATAAATTGCGGTTCTTTTAGATAACATACGGTTTTTGAGTTTGGGGTCTTGGGTTTATATAAAATATAAGTGTTTGAAAGATAACGGAATATAAATTATAATTACAATCAATATAAAAATCCAGCAATGATTACCACACTTAAATTTACTTATAATATAAAGTGATGTATATAGTTACAGAAAATAGAGCTTATACAAGGAGGGGCAGAATGAAAATCTTCAGGAGCGTGGTTTTAATCATCGTATCGCTCGCGATGCTTTTTATGGCTGATCCATTGTTCGCTTTTTTCGGTTCCGTAAAGGCCCCAGACAATGTGCGTCTACAGATAATTGGCGATAAGGTCCTTTTACGTTGGGAAGATCCGTATAAGGATACAGAAGGCTATAATGCAGAGATCGAAGTTGGTGAGGCCGACCGTAGGTTTGAGCGTGTAGATATCGTGCCGTTATCCAGCTGCAGGTATCTCGATTATGCTGCGAATTTACGGTATGACGTCACATATATGTATCGTATCAGAACGGTGGCGGAAAACCAAAAAACAAGCAAATGGGTCGAAGCGGGGAGCGTTACGATACCGAAACCAAGGTATGAAGCGATCGAGGATTGGAGTGTATCGCTGACGCGAGATCAACAAGGTATTTTGATCGTGTGGAATGTGGATGAATCTGCGCAACGGACCATTGTTGTTGAACGGAGCATGAACGGCGATGATTATGAGGAGATCGCACGTGTGGTCGAAGATGTAGGCTTGCATGTTGACAGAAATGTCGAAGATGAATCAGAGTATTCATATCGTATATACATTGATGAAGACGAATTTGCACGCGCAAGTGAATATTCTGACGTGCAAACGATAGAGTACGCGGTCAAGCGGTTCGCTCCGGTCGTTCTTGATGGCGCCGAGATCGTTGAGGAAGGGCTTAATAAGTGGGGGATACGCTTGAGGTGGCAACATAAGGCGTCCAACCAGATTTCGTCATGGAACGACAGACTTTTGGTTGAGATAGAACGCAAGATCAGTGATGGTGATTTTGAGCGCTTGAATAGTCTTTTGGGAAGCAAAGGTTCCTATACGGACACGACCGTTACAGCAGGCAACGATATCCTTGGCGAAAAAAATGGCTATGAGATCAAAGGGAGTGTTTACACTTATCGTGTGCGGTACGGTGCATCTGCCGATTTTGCGGCAAGTAAATGGGTTGAGACCGAAGGTATTCAATTTGGATTTATGACGTTCAACGCACCAGTGATCAAAATAGGGCCGAGCATTTCAGAAGGATCGATCATGATAATGTGGGATGACCTGAATGCGGGGTATGATCCGGTAGGTAAACTGGAACGGAAGGCTGAAGGGGCTATATCGTTTCGCGAGATAGCACGTGTTAATGAATCCGACGGATCATTCGAAGATACGAACATTGAAAAAGACAAGACGTATAATTATCGCCTTATTTGGAATGGACAAAGCGGCATGCATGAATCATCACCGGGGCTTTCGGTGCCGGCACGCGCAATGACGCCTGAATACACATTGCCGGGAGGGATCAAGGCTGTTTTACAGGATAAAGGTCGTGGTTCATATGAAGTCATTATTTCCTGGGACGGTAGCGCAAGCGGAGGAGAGCCGATCATCGAAGTTGAACGTAGCATCAATAGCCGGGACTATGTACCGATCCAAATAACATTGTTATCAAAGAGTAGTATTGTCGATGATACCGTAACGCATAAAGATGGAAGCCCCCGCACGGTAAATGGGCAAGATGTGTTGCTGAATGTGTATAAGTATCGCGTTCGGTTGCGTGGTGATGAGATGCGTCGGCCAAGCATATGGTATGAATCCGACGATATATACGTGCTTGGCCCGGCACGTTCCTAGAGCGTATTTTTTGTACTTGCAGTTTCGGATACCCTGACTATAATAAGCGAGTTTCCAGGTCATAAAATGTAGGCGACGTAGCTCAGGTGGTTAGAGCAGAGGAATCATAATCCTCGTGTCCGGGGTTCGAGTCCCTGCGTCGCTATCTTTAATAGGGACAGGTAGTTGCCTGTCCCTTATTTTTTAGTTTTAGTTTGACCTATTATATTCTATAGTGTATAAATATAGCACTCGCCCCTGTTCTTACTAATAACTAATTATTAAATTATAATAGTGTAATAGGGTTACTTATACATGAAAGAAAAGATGTTAGATACGATGAATCGGCATAGTATGCTTGCCCCAGGTGATTCTGTGTATGTCGCAGTATCGGGTGGTCAGGATTCAGTGTGTTTGCTTGATGGGATCATGCAGATCAGAAATGACTTCAAGTTGACGGTCGGGATAATCCACATAAATCATTTACTTCGGCAAGAGGATTCGAACAAAGATGCGGCGTTCGTACAAAGCTTGGCCAAACAGTACAAGGTGCCGTTATTTGTTAAGGATATTGATGTCAAGGCGATCGCCCAACAGCAGAAACTTTCAATCGAGGATGCGGCGCGTAAATGTCGCTATTTTGCATTCGTAGAATTTGCTAAAGAAAAAAAGATCCACAAGATCGCGATCGCCCATACCAAGAATGATCAGGCTGAAACGGTCCTGATGCGTATCCTGCGGGGGACAGGCCTCAAAGGATTTCGTTCGATCCATCCTACGATGGTGCTTAATGACGTGACCTTTATTAGGCCGCTCATTGATATTTCTCGGCAAGAGATAGAGACATATGCTACGCAGAACAAGATCCGTTTTCGTATGGATATGAGCAATAAATCGATCCGATTTTTTAGGAATAAAGTGCGACATGAGCTCTTGCCACTTTTGGCTGATGAATATAATCCGCAGATCCAGAATGCGCTTGTGCGGATGAGCGAGAGTGTTCAACAGGACTATCAATATTTAAGTGAAGTTGCGGATGGCGAGTACAAGCGCGCATTGAAGAAAGAAAAACAAGATATTGTGGTACTTAACGGAGATATTGTTGATAGCCTGCATGCAGCGGTAAAATATAGAGTGATCATCAAAGCATTGAACGTTCTCGATCCTTCATATGTTTTTGAGTTTTCACATTGGGATCGATACAAAGAAGAGATCTCGAAAAAACGGAAATATTCGGCGCCGATGGGTAAAGGCCTTATCTTTGAAGTATCAGGCCACGATATTGTGCTCAAGAAACAAAGGGACAGGATGCATTATGAATATTTTGTTCATGGCGATCAAAATGTTGTGATAAAAGAAGCCAATATCGTCATTGACTTCTGCGCGGTTGACGAGCCGGTGGTCCATAAAAGCCGTGCCAAGGGCAAGGAACTTGTCGATCATGATAAGTTGTCATTCCCGCTTATCGTTCGTAATCGCAAGGATGGTGATCGGATGAAGCCGCTTGGAATGCGTTTTGAAAAGAAAATCAAGGATATTTTGATTGATAAAAAGGTGCCGCATTATGTACGCGATGAATTGCCTATACTTATTTCGAAAGGAAAGATCGTATGGTGTTGGGGAGTCGGCATTGCAGACACATTCAAGATATCTTCGCATACGAAGCGTGGTTTTGAGATAGGAGCCGAATATTTGAATGGCGCAACCAAGAGGGCGTAATGGGATATTTGGGATATTATTTACTCGCGTCGATCATTGTTTCGTTCGGGATCATCATCCGCACGGTAACAAAAAGTGAACAAGCCCGCCGCAGACTGAGTTATATCGCATTAAGCGGGATCATAGTCTTGCTCATGCTTTTTTCATTTGCGCATGCCTACAATTTACTTGATCAATCGGCTTTATTGGTTATTTTTTTAGCGTTATTCCCGCTTTTTTCACTTTCCTATTTATTTGCCACATACACTTTGCTTGAGCTTACTGGGCGCGAACGTGTGTGTTTGCTTTTGTATGTGACGCATACATTTGTGCTCCTTGGTATTATAGCGTATCTGTCGTGGCATGTGGTCGGCACGCCGCTTACGATCCCTCTGTTCTGTCACTATATTATTGTCTCAACCATTGCCGGATGGATCGTCGGGTTGGTTTGGACATGGCGCAAGTTCCGAAAGATCACGGAATTTGC
>JAFGJY010000055.1 GCA_016928875.1 Candidatus Omnitrophota bacterium
AAAGCGAGCGATGATCCAGCGTTGTTCATCAGCTCTCGAACATTTGAGACGAGTATTAGTGCATATGTTTCGGGGCAAAAAGAAATCGAAAGAGGCATCGACTGGCTCGAGACTAATAATGCTCGCCTTGATCAAGTCGCGGACATTATTATCGAATTGACCAATTTAGCCAATATGGCCAATTCCGGGAGCATCACATCGGCTGAACAGCAGGCAATTGCAGTCGAGATCAGATTGCTCGTTGAGCAGATCGATCAAATACTGCTCTCAGGTGTTTCAGCGAAGCTATGGACAGGGTTTACCATTGGTAATCTAAGCAACGTTAGTCTTACCGGTACAACTCCATTGAATGCTTCATTGCTTAATTTGAACGGTACCAACTTGATCGTGACTGGTGTTAATGCAGATTTCCAGACAACCTTGTCTAATTTGCATAGTGCATTGAACACGGTATTAGTAGCAGAGGAAGTCGTTGGTTCCTATGTAAAGCGTTTAGAGTTTGAATATGACGACCAGGCGGTAAGCGAAATATCTGCTCGAGCTCAGTTGAGTACTCTCGCTGATGCTGACCTTGCTGAAGAGCAGGTCAACCTGACGGCATTGCAGATATTGCAGCAGACTGCAATGGCGGGTTTGGTACAGGCCAATAATGCTCCGGCAGCTGTTTTAGCTTTGATTGGACAGTGATAACTCGTTCATTTTTAATGAGTAACAAAAATAACGGTGTGCTGTTTTAAACACGCACATAACCCATATAATAGTAGGGGCAGGTAATGACAAGCCCCTACTATAAATGGGGTTAGTTGTTTCCGCTCTTTCTCAAATCTCTAATATACCTTTGGGGTATATTACCGTAAGACATTAATAATGTTAACGTTACGGTTAAATAGGGCAAGATTAGTGGTTAATGACGTAAAAAGCGTTAAAGGGTAGGCAAAATTTTCCCGATATATAACGTGAACTAGGAAAAATCTTCCTACTTGTACGTTAGTAGTAGAAGAAATATTCCTATAATCGCAGCGTGCGCAAGCACGGAGCAAAAAATCACATTTTTGTTTTCATTAACCAGCCTAACATGGATGTTAGGTACTCAACATCAAGGAGGATGCAATGAGTGACATTTTTAAGATTGCCACAAACGTACCCGCTCTCAACACATTATTTGTCTTACAAAACATCAACAACCAGATCGAGGAAGCTCAGGCTCGTATCGCGACTGGTAAGGTCGTCAGTAAAGCAAGTGACGATCCGGCGACATTTTTGACCACGCGTTTATTTGAAAGTTCAATAAATTCGTATGTCGCCCAGCAGGTCGAAATCGACCGTGGTATTGACTGGCTTGAGAAGAACAATGCCCGTCTTGACCAAGTAGCTGACATCATCATTGAGATACAGAACCTGACGAACACCGCAGATTCAGGTTCAGTATCATCGGCTGAGCAGCAGGCGATAGCACGCGAGATCTCATTGCTGGTCGAGCAGATCGATACGATCCTTCTCTCTGGCGTTAGCGCTGAGATTTTTTCCGGTTTTTCTATTGCCAGCCTTGAAAACGTAAGCGTTACAGGTTCATTGCCATCAGCATCATCATTGAGCTTGAACGGTACGAACTTGATCGTTACCGGCGCATCAGGCGATTTCACTACTTCGTTAACGAATATTTCGAATGCGCTTAATACGATCCTTAACGCAGAGGAAACAGTTGGCGCATACATTAAACGCCTTGAGTTCGAATATGATGATCAGCGTGTAGCTGAGATCGCGGACAGAGCGTCACTGAGCACGATCGCTGATGCCGATCTCGCTGAAGAGCAAGTGAACTTAACGTCGTTACAGATATTACAGCAGGCTGCATTGGTCGGTTTGATCCAGGCTAATTCAGCGCCGAGCGCGGTCTTGACATTGATTGGGACATAATCACAGCACATTCGGTGGTTAGTTAAGAAAAAAATACCCCAGAGATCAGAGATCTTTGGGGTATTTTTTTGGCTTTATAAGTTTATATAGAAATCAAAATTTGTAGTAAAAGGAGCATACGCTATGAGCGTTGGTTCAATAACTCCAGCACAGATATGGGAAGTCGTTAAAAGTTCTTTTGAGCGTGAAAATGCGAAGATCGAAGAAAAGGAAACCGAGATCACTGCTCAAGAGGATAAAAAGTTAGCGTATGACCATATTGACAATGTGCTCGAGGAACTGCGTGCATCATTATATGACTATACGAAAACAAGCTTGTTTTTACAACGTTCAGTTACATCCAGCAACCCTGATATTGTTGTCGCTTCAGCAACGAGCCGGGCTCCGGCAACCAGCTTTACATTCGATTCTATAACGCAGCTTGCAACAGCTGCGCGGGTGTCATCATCGGGAGGATTGGGCCTTTCTGCCGGGACAAAGCCGTATGTTGAAAGCGATTCAGATGTCAATGGCGGTACCGTCGATGATTATGATCCGAACCTGGCGATCACAAACGCGCAAGGCGGCGGCCAGGTAACGGCCGGCACATTTACTATCAATGACGTGGAGATCACGGTTACGAGCGGTGATACTCTCAATACTATTTTGACAAAGATCAACAATTCGGGCGCCGGGGTGACCGCTGTATTCGATGACCCCCAGGACTTAGTCCGGATAAGCGGGACTATTGTTGGATCGGATGAGGAAATTACGTTCGATGACGGTGATACGAATTTTTTCACTGCGATGAATCTTACCACACCCGTGGCAGGCACAGATGATGATTGGAAAAAACCGCTGGATGATACAGGCCTTGGTGTATCGTCCGGTTATTTTACGATCAACAACAGGACTTTTTATGTGGATACTGCGACTGAATCTCTGGACGATGTTATTCGAAGGATAAACAACTCCAGCGCCAGTGTGACGATTTACTATGATGAAGTGGCAGATACTGTGACGCTGCAGAACAGGGAAGAAGGTGTGGACTTATTGCTTGCTAATGATACAAGTGGTTTTTTGACTGCTTTAAATTTGATGAATCAAGGGAGCGACCTTGATGCGCATGCCAGCTATTCCCGTTACGAAGGTGATAAAGCTCAGTTTACCCTCAACGGTGAAGCACTCGAGCGTGATACAAATACATTCACTATACAAGGTGTTACGTTTTCATTGCTTGGTACTTCTGCTTCAAGCACATCCGTGACAATTACGCAAGATAAGGAAAAATCATTAACTGTTACTAAGGATTTCATAAGTCAGTTCAATGCAAGTCTTGCTGCAATAAAAAGCGAGATCGAGAAAGAAGGCGGGCCGCTTGAAAATGATTTTACTTTACGGAATATGTATAATCAATTATTAAATGATGTGCTTTCAAAGATCGATAATCCTGGCCAATATAATTCGTTAGTAGACGTAGGCTTTAGCACTGAACGGTCACGCGATGGTCAGTTCACACTAAGCCTTGATGAGGAAAAGTTTAGAGATGCCCTGGATGAAGACGAATTAAGTTTACATCAGCTTTTTGCGTATGATAGTGATGGCGATGGGTTGCTTGATGAAGGAGGTTTTGCGATTGACACACGCAGTTATCTCAATGAATACACGCGAGCGGTGAGCGGATTTTTCTATAAGCAGAATGATCGTATATATGACCGCATCGATGACCTGAAGATCGATCTTTATGATATGGAAGAAGATCTTACGAAAGCCGAGGAGAAAAAATTCTATGAACTTGCTCAGCAAGTTGTCCAACTCCAAGAAATGCAACAACAGCAAGCCTATATCAATCAGATCTCTCAGGTCGTCACATCAATGCTTATGCAGGGTTATTAATAAGGGTTTGCTTATCGCTCCTGTCGCGGTTACCTAACAGCATCCATTCTGCCTTTTTGTAAAATTATCGAAAAAAATGTTGCACTTCTTATTTATATACATACAATAACCTCCCTGTAGATGTATGCCTGCCAATTTTAAGTCTTCTCATAATGTTTACTATGGACGACACGGAAGGCGAACACAAGATCTCTCTTCAGATCTAACGTATTAATCCTAAAACGGTTAAGGGTGGAGATGAAATATTCTTTGTCTGAAAATGATGTGCATGACCTTCAACAAAAGGCCAAGAAGGTTCGTCTGGATGTTATACAGATGATATCGAAAGCGGGATCAGGACATCCCGGTGGATCGTTATCATGCGTTGAGATTCTGGTGACATTATTTGCAAAGGTCCTCAAACATGGGCCAGAAATAAAGGATTGGAATAAACGTGACCATTTTCACCTTTCAAAAGGTCATGTGTGTCCCACATTGTATTCTTTGCTTGCGCACGCCGGCTATTTTCCCGTTGAGGAATTAGGGACCTTGCGGCAGATAGGCAGTATTTTGCAAGGACATCCTCATGCAAAGACACCCGGTGTTGATGCCCCCAGCGGATCATTAGGTCAGGGGATATCGATCGCATGCGGTATGGCAGTTGCGGGTAAGGCTGATAAGGCCGGCTATAGTGTTTTTACGTTATTGGGGGATGGTGAGTTGCAGGAAGGCCAGGTTTGGGAAGCGGCTATGTTTGCGGCACAGTATAAACTTGATAACTTATGCCTCATCATTGATAACAATGGACAGCAAATTGATGGAGCTATCAAAGACATTATGAGCCCGTATCCGATCGATGAAAAGTTCAAGGCCTTTGGTTTTCATGTCAGCAATGTTGACGGCCACGATATCCCGGCATTGTACGATGCGTTTAAAACGCGCGAAGAAATAAAAGGCAAGCCAACAGTGATCATTGCAAAAACGGTCAAAGGCAAAGGCATATCGTTCATGGAGGGGAATCTCGCGTTCCATGGCCGGGCAACGACTGATGAAGAGACCAAACAAGCTTTAAAAGAGCTTGACGAATAGGAGAACGTGTATGACGGAAATGTTGATGGCGCGCGAAGCATATGGTGATTTATTGGTTGAGCTAGGGACGGAGAATAAGAATATTTTTGTCTTAGATGCTGATCTCTCGTCATCGACGAAGACATCAAAGTTCGCTAAAAAATTCCCGCAGCGTTTTATTAATTGCGGGATCGCGGAACAAAATATGATCAATGTTGCTGCTGGTCTCGCTGTGGCGGGGAAAACTCCGTTTGTCAGTACCTTCGCTATCTTTGGTTCGGGCCGCGCATGGGAACAGATCCGTAACACACTCGCTGTTGGCAAACTCAATGTAAAAATCGTGGTAACGCATGGAGGCATATCTGTTGGGCCGGATGGCGTGAGCCACCAGTCGCTTGAGGACATTGCGCTTATGCGTACAATTCCTGAGATGAAGGTATTGGTTCCGTGTGATGCGCCGGAAGCAGTTGCTGCGATCCGTGCTGCCGCAGAAATAAGTGGCCCAGTCTATGTACGTCTCGGTAGGCCAAAGGTACCGACGATTTGGAAGGAAACACGCTTTACTATCGGTAAAGCACAACTCGTCAACCAAGGGAATGATGTTTCTATCGTCGCGTGCGGTATAATGGTCAACGAAGCCCTCAATGCCGCCAAGATCCTTTCTATTAAGGGTATATCGGCAGAGGTAATTAATATGGGAACGATTAAACCACTTGATGGAGATATATTGCTAACCTCTTTAAGAAAAACGGGTTGCGTTGTTACCTGCGAAGAACATAGTGTGATCGGAGGGCTCGGCAGTGCAGTTGCTGAGTTCTTATCGCAGAACCATCCCGTGCCTCAATATTTTATCGGCATCAAAGACCGATTTGGTCAGTCCGGTGACCCTGAGGACCTTATGGTAGAATATCAACTTACCGCCGAGGACATTGCAGCTGCCGCTGAAGTGGTCATGAAGAAAAAGTAGTTGTTGTTATCCTCAATCCATCGACTTACGATTTTTCCGATTCATATAAATCACATCATCTACGAGCTGCGAGTTAAAAAGCATGACATCATTTTCATTGTGTGCACCTGCCAAACTGAACCTTTTTTTGCGTTTAACAGGAAAACGACGCGACGGATACAATAATATCATTACTGTTTTTCATCGTATATCCTTATGCGATGTGCTTACCTTCAGTCCTTCCCGCAGCGGAATTATCATTACTTGTGATCACCTTGCAGTGCCCTGCAATCACACTAATTTGATCCACAAAGCCTACGAATTGCTCCGTAAGCGATGCGGCTTTCGAAAAGGAGTTCGTGTACATCTTAAAAAAAATATTCCTTTGGAAGCAGGGTTAGGCGGCGCTTCAAGCGATGCCGCGACTGCGTTACGCGGATTTAACCGGTTATTCAAACTAGGGTTATCGCAGTGGGATCTTTATGAATTAGGCAGTCTTTTAGGTGCTGATGTGCCATTTTTCCTCACTTCATACCAAACGGCTCTTGGCATTGAACGGGGTGATAAAGTTATTCGATTAGGCACTAAAAAAACCAAACTTTACTTCGTGCTTTTTGTGTTTAAAAAAGGTCTTAAGACGCAAAAAGTTTATCAAAAATTTACGTATAAGGGGGGGCAAATCAGCTTGACAAACATTATTAGTAAAGTTATAATGCTTCCACTTTCCCTCAACCGAAAAGATGTAAATGCGATTGAAAGAATAAGTTATAACGATTTGCTAAGGCCGGCTGGGATCATAAAGCCTCACATAGTCCGCTTGATTAAACAGTTGAAACATAAGGGATTTAGCGCTTCACAGATGACGGGAAGTGGTTCGACTGTTTACACTATTATAAATAATAGAAAGGAGGCGCGTGAGTTAGCAAGGCAGTTTGCAGACGAAGAAGAATTTTCAACCATGATCGTTCAGTCGTATTAACTTTCTTTTCGAGACGAGTAAAACAAAAGAGGAGTTGAGGAGCCGTGAACATTACTGAAGTGAGGATTTTCAAGAAGGAAAACGCGGATAAGAAGTTAAAGGCTTTCGCAACAGTAACGTTCGATGATTGTTTTGTTGTTCGAGATGTCAAAGTCATTGAGGGGACAAAGGGGTTGTTCGTAGCTATGCCGTCGCGGCGGATGAAGCAACCTTGCCCTAAGTGCAATCATCGTAATGTGTTGCGTAGTCGTTATTGCAACAATTGTGGGTCCAGTCTTGAAGGTACATCAACGCAGCCTCAAGATAGCGCACAGCGCCAGAATGAGCATAAGGATATAGCGCATCCAATCACTCTTGAATGCCGTGAATACATTCAGAAACATGTGCTTGATGCATATGAGCAGCAAAAAGATGCTTCGTCATCCGGTGGTTCACATGGATCGATAAGCAGCGATTTTGATGATCTCGATTAGTGTTCATGAGATCACGTTCAAATATGCGGCATAATTGTAATTGGCATGTTTATCCCAGCATAATTTGTTCTTACGAGGACATTCGATTATAGATTGCCCGGTGGTGTAATGGTAACACATCTGATTTTGGTTCAGGTATTCGAGGTTCGAGTCCTTGCCGGGCAGAACTCAGTGACTAGGCATATACGTTAAGCGTACGGTCTTAATATATAAACGATCGCCTACCTGGTTCATGCGGTAGGCGATTAATTTTCAGCGTTTCTTCTAGTAATTTTAATAGTAATAATTAAAAGGATATAAGATCATATCATGAGCGAACGATGTTCATTCTGCGGACGAGGGAAGAAGAAAGATATAAAGCGTATCTTTGCGGGGCCAGGTGTTTATATCTGTGATGTCTGCGTGACATTATGCAATGACCTGCTTACCAAGGAAAAAGAGCAGAAACCTGCGGAGATTGGTAAGAAATTTCAACTCAGTATAACCTCGCCAAAAGATATTAAGGAGAAACTCGACCAATATGTTATCGGACAGGAACGCGCCAAGAAACAGCTTGCTGTCAGTGTCTATAATCATTATAAGCGGATCCTTGCTTTGAACGATGATCAGTACTCCGAAGATGATATTGAGATCGAAAAGAGCAATATCCTCATGATCGGTCCAACTGGCTCGGGCAAATCGCTCGTTGCACGTACGCTGGCTGACATTTTGGATGTTCCGCTTGCGATATCAGATGCAACGACACTTACCGAAGCGGGATATGTGGGAGAGGACGTTGAGAATGTGATCTTGCGACTTGTGCAGGCAGCGGATTATGATGTCGAGCGCGCGCAGTACGGCATTATTTATATTGACGAGATCGATAAGATTGCCAAGACATCGGAGAACGTTTCGATAACCCGCGATGTGTCAGGAGAGGGAGTACAGCAGGCATTGCTCAAGATACTTGAGGGTACGGTAAGCAACGTGCCACCGCAAGGCGGACGTAAACATCCTCAACAAGAATACCTGCAGGTCAACACCAAGAATATTTTGTTCATTTGCGGCGGCGCTTTTTCGGGTCTTGATAAGATCATTGAGCGCCGCGTGAGCAGTAAAATAATGGGATTCGGGGCAGAGTCGAAGGGCAAGGATGAACGTAGTATTGGTGAACTTCTGCAATATGTTGAGACCGAAGATCTGCTTAAGTTCGGGTTCATTCCAGAGTTCATCGGGCGCTTTCCGGTCACAACATCATTCCATGAGCTTTCCGAGAAGGAAATGATACAGGTATTGACCGATCCTAAGAATGCGATCATCAAACAGTACAAAAAATATTTTGAAATGGATAAGATCGAGCTTGAATTTACTGATGACGCGCTTAAAGAGATCGCGAAGAAGGCGATCAAGAAGAAGACCGGTGCGCGGGCTTTGCGTTCGATCATTGAAGAAGTGATGTTAGATATCATGTATGATGTGCCTTCTCAGACGGACGTGGAAAGATGTGTGATCGATAGAGATGTTGTGCGGAAGAAGAAGGCAGCGGAAGTCTATAGGACGGATACCGGGGACGAAAAGAAAAAAACAGCGTAAGTTTGTTGATATATGTTCAATACCATAACATTAAAAAACTCGACCAAAGAAGGGCTCGCGGCGTTCTTGTTCTTAATGCCGAACTTCCTGGGGTTTTTGTTCTTTACGTCATTGCCTGTGTTTGCGTCTTTTTTGCTTGCTTTTTTTGATTGGCATCTTCTTGATCCCTGGAGCAAAGCGACGTTCGTTGGGCTTGATAATTTTATAGTTTTACTGAAAGATACGTTTTTTTGGAAGTATTGTTGGAATACCGTATTTTTGATGTTAGGTATTCCGCTTGGTATATTCGGCTCTTTGTTATTAGCGATCGTAATGAATCAAAAGATCAAAGCCATTGTCTTTTTCAGAACCGCGTATTTCTTGCCTACCATTTGTTCCGGTGTTGCGATTTATGTCCTTTGGATGCACATTTATAATCCTGATCATGGCTATTTCAATCTGCTGATCAATAAATTTGGAGAGCTTTTACATATTCCTCTCAGGGGGCCGCAGTGGCTTACTGATGAGGTGTGGGCGAAACCGGCACTGGTTATTATGGGACTTTGGCAGACAATTGGAGGGCCGAATATGATCCTTTATCTGGCTGCATTGCAAGGCATTCCAAAGGAACTATACGAGGCAGCGAGCATTGATGGGGCAAGTGCGTGGCAAAAATTTTGGGCAGTGACGTGGCCGATGATCTCTCCGACAACCTTTTTCATCGTGATCATGGGGATCATTGGGGGGTTCCAATCCGGGTTTGATGCTGCATATGTTATGACCGGTGGTGGGCCTAATGGGTCGACTACGACGATAATGTTCTACATTTACAACAATGCATTTGTTTGGTTCAAAATGGGATATGCTGCTGCGATCTCGTGGTTTTTGTTCTTAGTGATCTTGATCTTTACATTGTTCAACTGGAAGGTGGGCGGCAAAGTAGTCCACTATTAAAAGGATAGCAAGGCAAAATATGAGAGAGACGACATTAGCTGACATCAAGAGACGGCGACAAGTACTTGATACGGTTAGTTTCTTTTTATCGTATGCGTTCTTGATCCTTGGCGCGATGGCAATGATCGCACCGTTTTTGTGGATGCTTACGACATCGCTGTCCGAGGCGCGAGACGTATGGAGAACAAAAGAATTTTGGTGGCAAGGATGGGTTCCGACTAAATTTATTTATCAAAATTATATTGAAGCGTTTCAAGTCGTTCCTTTTGCCAAGTTTTATTTGAATAGCATTTTTGTCACACTATGCATTACTGCCGGTACTGTCTTTACGAGCTCGTTGGCGGGGTATGCATTTGCGCGGTTGTCATTTCCGGGACGCGACAAGATATTCATGCTTTACCTTGCGACGCTTATGCTGCCCGGCGTTATTACCATGATCCCGGTCTTTATTTTATTGAGTAAGTTGGGGTGGATCGACACCTACTGGGCGATCATTTTGCCGGGTATCTTTACTGCGTATGGAACATTTTTATTGCGGCAATTCTTTATGAGCCTGCCGCGCGCATTGGAAGATGCGGCGAAGATCGATGGATGTTCGCTCTTCGGGATCTACTTTAGGATCATATTGCCGCTATCAAAGCCGGCGCTTGCGACTTTGACGACATTTACGTTCATGGGATCATGGATGAGTTTCATGTGGCCCTTGATCGTATTAAGTTCGGAAGAAAAATATACATTGCCGATCGGGATCCAATATTTCAAGAGCTTGCATAGCACAGATTGGACATTGCTCATGGCCGGTTCTGTGATGGCGCTATTCCCGATATTGGTCGTTTTTATTTTTACTCAACGGTATTTTGTCGAAGGTATCAAACTTTCGGGTATCAAAGGATAAGAACATATGAGCAGAAAAAAATGTGCAGCCCTGGTTCTTGCCGCCGGGCAGGGGACGCGGATGAAGTCAGAAAAGCCTAAAGTGCTTCATGCTATTTGCGGTGTTTCCCTCGTTGAGCACATTGTGTCTACACTGAGTGCCGTTAAGATGAACAAAATTGTTGTTGTGGTAGGGTATAAGCAGGAGCTTGTACGCAGTTCTTTAAAAGATAGTAAGGCCGATTTTGTGATCCAAAAAGAACAACTCGGTACGGCGCATGCTGTTAAGTGCGCGCGCGGGAGTTTGCGGGATTTCTCGGGCGATGTGCTCGTTATTGCAGGTGATGTTCCTTTGATACAGAAGAGCACATTGCGGTCATTTGTCGGTTTTCACAGAAAAAATCGTTCTAAAGCAACGGTGTTGACAACTACCGTGAATGCCCCTAAAGCATATGGCCGGATCGTCCGTGATGGCCAGGGTCACGTGATTAGGATCGTGGAGGAACTTGATGCTTCGGCTGAAGAGAAAGCGATAAAAGAGATCAATTCCGGTATTTATCTTTTTGATGCAAAATTACTTTTTAAAGAAGTAGTCAGGATAAAACGTAATCGAAAAAAGAGAGAATTTTATTTGACGGATATCGTCGAAGCGTTGATCGAAAAGAACATTACGGTGAATGCATATCGGATCGCTGACGCTGATCAGGTGCGCGGTATAAATTCTCGCAAAGACCTGGGTGACCTGAACCGGATAATGAACAAAACTACTATTCGTTTACTGCAGGAAAGCGGCGTCACCATTTTATCCGAAGAGAGTACGTTCATTGAGCAACGTGTGAAGATCGGACGCGATACGGTCATCTATCCTTTTACGTTTATCGCAAGAGACGTGACGATAGGGCGTAACTGTAAGCTCGGGCCTTTTTGTAAGATCCGTTCTAAAACGCGCATTAAGAATGACACAACGATTGGCAGTTTTGTTGAACTGAATCGATCGAGTATCGATAATGGTGTGACGATAAAACATTTAGCATATATCGGTGATGCCTGGATTGGCAAGAACGTCAATATCGGTGCAGGGACCATCACCGCTAATTTTGACGGGAAGAAAAAGCACAAAACGGTCATCAAGGACAGGGCACTTATAGGGGCGAATACGGTATTGGTTGCTCCGGTGACCGTAGGACGTTCAGCGAAGACCGGCGCAGGGTCAGTCGTATGTGCCGGCAGGAACATACCGGATAACAAGATCGCGGTTGGAGTGCCAGCCAAGGTCATCAAATGAACTTGAATACAAACAGCGAAAATAGGTAAAGGGAGCATTATGGAAAACAATGTTACCATTTTTTCGGGTAATTCGAATGTGGCATTAGCGCAAGCTATTTGTGAAGAGCTGAATATTCCGTTAGGAGATGCGTTGGTCGGCAGTTTCCCTGAAGGCGAAGTCCGCGTACAGATCAATGAGAACATACGCGGCAAGGACGTGTATATTATCCAATCGACATGCGCACCCCGGCCTAATGATTATTTAATGGAATTATTGATCATGATCGACGCTGCACGCCGCGCTTCGGCTCGCCGTATAACGGCAGTGCTGCCGCATTATGGATATGCTCGTCAAGACCGCAAGGACCGGCCGCGCGTTCCGATCACTGCGAAATTGATCGCTAACTTGCTGGTTAACGCGGGGGCTAACAGGATATTGACGATGGACCTGCATGCCGGGCAGATCCAAGGGTTCTTTGATATTCCGGTGGACCATCTTTATTCGATTAACGTGCTTTCACGATTTTTTCTTGATCGTAAGATCAAGGACCTTTGTGTCGTATCTCCGGATGTAGGCGGAATTAAAATGGCCCGTGCATACTCCAAATTGCTCGAAGCGCCGCTTGCTATCGTTGACAAGCGTCGTGAAAGCGATAAACAAACAAAGGTCATGAATATCATTGGGGATGTCAAGGATTTCAACGTGGTGATTGTTGATGACTTGGTGTCAACCGGCGGGTCGCTTGTTGAAGCAGCTAACGCACTCAAGGTTGCCGGTGCGAAAGATATTTATGCTTGCGTTGTCCATCCAGTCTTGGTTGGGCCTGCGATAGAACGGTTAAAGAATTCGTGCATAAAGAAATTGGTCGTGACCGATACTATACCGTTAACGAAAGAAAAACAGATCGACCAGATCGAGATCCTGACGGTTAGTAGTATATTAGCTGATGCTATTCGTAGGATACATGAAGACGAATCAGTAAGTGCTTTATTTGCCGATGCTGATGTTGAAGCATAATGATTAAAAATAAAAAGATACAGGAGGAAAAAGTAGATGGAAATTTTTGACCTAAAAGTAAGAAAAAGATCAGGCGCAACGGGCTCACAAGTTGCCAAGAAGTTGCGTAAGCAAGGTATCATCCCTGGTGTGGTCTATTCGCACGGAGAAGAAGCGGTAGCGCTGGAAGTGCCGAAAAAAGAGCTGTCGCAGCTTTTGAATGCCCATGCAGATGAAAATTTGATAGTAAATCTTGATATTGACGGCACTGCGTCGCGTACCGCTTTGGTCAGCGAAGTGCAGACACATCCGGTCAATGAAGAGATATTGCACATCGATTTCAAGGGCATTTCTATGGATGAAACGGTTGTTGTCAACGTTGCCGTTCATGCAAAAGGAGAAAGTGTCGGTGTAAAAGAAGGAGGCGTGATCGATCACGTACATCGCGAGATCGAGATCGAATGTCTTCCGTCCCAGATCCCGGAGAGGATCGAGGTGGATATTACTAATCTCGCAATCGGCGATAGTATCCATGTTAGCAACCTCGTGTTGCCTGAAGGTGTAGTTTGTCTTGACGATCCAGAGGCAGTGATCATGACGGTACTAGTACCGCGAGCGGAGGAAGAAGTAGCTCCGGCTGAGCCTGCGGTCGAGGGTGAAGAGGCAGTGGTAGAACCGGAAGTGATCAAAAAAGGCAAAGAACAGCCTGAAGAGGAAGCACCGGAAGAATAGTTATTGTACATTTCATAAATCGATCGGACCATCCGGGTTAGAACCATGAAACTGATAGTAGGGTTGGGAAATCCAGGCAAACGGTATGAAAGAACGCGTCACAATGTCGGATTCATGGTTGTGGACGCAATAGCAAAAAAAACCTGCACCAAAGTTAATAAGAATAAGTTCTCCGCGAAATATGGAGAATTCCATTACTTGGGTGAGAAGATCGTTCTTTTAAAGCCCCAGACTTTTATGAACCGCAGCGGAATTGCGGTTAAGAAATGGCTTGCGTTTTATCGTTCGTCATTTGAATTGCTGGATATGATCGTCATTTATGATGATGTTGCCCTTGATTTTGGCGCGATAAGGATCCGGGATAAAGGCTCATCCGGTGGACATAATGGCATTCAGTCGATAATCGATGAGCTTGATACTAACGCAATACCCCGTTTGCGCGTCGGCATCAAAGGTGCAAATGTTAAGGGTGATCTGGCTGATTACGTGCTTTCTTACTTTGAGCGTGATGAAGCCCGGCATCTTCCTGATATAGTGGAGGAAGCGTGCCAAGCAGCGTTTTCATGGGTTGATGATGGGACGATAGTAACTATGAATAAGTTCAATTGAGAGTGTCAAATTACATAACAATTTAATTTTTGAGGAGGATGTGGATGAGAAAGTATGAAGCATTAGTTTTGATCGATCCGTCACTCGGCGGTGAATCGATAAATGACGGTTTGAATAAGGTCGAAGAGATCGTCAAAAAACGCGGAGGAACGATCGACCAGCGTGTCGAACACGGCAAAAAGAGATTGGGGTATGTTATCAAGAAAAAGAAGGATGCATATGTGTATACTATTATTTTCAAGGTCGACTCGACCAAGATCACCGAAATAGAGTACGATATTCGTCTTGTTGCTGAAGTATTACGATGCAGCATCTTTAATCAAGATGACAATAAAAAATTTCCGGGCAACCTGAGTGCAGTAACGGTCGGTGCAGAACGTGACATAAACATTAAAACAGCATTAAAGCGAGATGATGACGTAGACGAGGATGAAGAGTAACGGAGCGATCCATAAATAGGGGGTATGAATTGTGGCTGCGAGATTGAATAAGGTTTTTTTGATCGGAAATTTGACGCGAGATCCGGAATTGCGGTATGTAACGAGCGGACAACCGGTAGTCTCTTTTTCGATAGCGGTTAATCGGGTATTTACAAGTCAGAGTGGCGAAAAGAAGGAAGAGGCGAGCTTCATCCGCGTTGTTGTATGGGGGCGGCTCGCTGAAGTATGTAACGAATACCTCAAAAAAGGGGCCCCGATCTTTGTAGAAGGGCGTTTGCAAAGTAGATCGTGGGAAGCACAAGATGGATCAAAAAGGAACACGATCGAGGTGGTCGCGAACAATATCCAGTTCCTGGGACGGGCGCAAGGGTCGACGAGGTCTGATAGCACGCGTGAGGCGATCCCTGCTGATATGGATAATGAGATCGGCATTGGCGAGATAGCCGATGACAGAGGCGTTGGTGGCGATGAATTTACTTTAGGCGATCAACCACCGTTCTAAACTAACAGACATTGAATAAGATCAAGCAAAAGGAGAAATGAATGTATAAAAAAACGAAGAAAAAACCAGGTTCTGCAAAAAAAAAGATAATTAAGAAGAAAAAGTGTGTTTTGTGTGAAAGTAAGCGGGATATGTTCAATTACAAAGAGACGGCCCAACTTGAGAATTTCCTTTCAGAAAAAGGCAAGATCTTGCCGCAAAAATTTTCAGGGATGTGTGCAAAACACCAGCGTGAACTTGCGAAGGTCATCAAGCGGGCACGTCATGCCGGGCTCATGGCTTTTGAGATCAGCTTATAATTGATGCAGTGTAGAAAGGGGAATGAGACGATGAAGGTCATTTTATGTGATACGATGGATACCTTGGGGAAGATCGGCGATGTGGTGAACGTTAAAGACGGCTATGCGCGAAATTTTCTTCTGCCGCGTGGGAAAGCGATGCTTTATAGCCAAAATGCGTTCAACGTGATCGAAAAGAAAAAGAAACAAGAAGCAGCACGTTATGCGAAGGATATCGAGAATAGTAAAGTTTTGGCGGATAAGATCGCTAGCATGTCCTGTACCGTCAAAGCTCAGGCAGGCGAAGACGACAAATTGTACGGTTCGGTGACGAATATAGATATTCAAAGTGCGCTCGAGCAAGAAGGCGTTGAGGTGGATAAGCGCAATATCATTATTGATGAACCGATAAAGAAATTGGGTATTTACTCCATCAAGATAAAATTATTGCCCGAGGTTGAAACTCAACTTAAAGTATGGGTTGTGCGTTCATAGACACATACCTGTCTTGTAGATCTGACGAACGATAGAGACTAACAATATTCGGTTATTCAGCATCTTGTTGTTTGTTTTGATAATTTCATAAGAAAGATTTCTCTAACAGGTTAGGAAAAGATATGGCAACACCCGAGAAATTACCTCCACAAAACATTGAGGCAGAGGCAAGCATTATCGGAGCTATGCTCTTCGATAATGCTATTGTTTCCTACGTCGTCTCTAAACTCAAACCGCATTATTTCTATTCCGAACGTCATCGCAAGGTTTTTGAAGTGATTTGTGAGCTGTTCGACCAGAATCAGCCTGCAGATATTATCACGCTTTCAGAACAGCTTAAAAAGGTCGGAGAGTACGATGCTGTTGGCGGTTCTGAGTTCCTTGCTCAGTTGGCAAATTCTGTTGAAACATCCGCCAACGTTGAAGAATATATGCGGATCGTTAGGGAAAAAGCATTGTTGAGGGTCTTGATATCGAATGCAAGCCAGATAGTGCAGGACGCACTAAAAGCCGACGTCGATCTCAACGAGATCCTTGATCGTTCGGAAAGGGCGATCTTTGATATAACCAAGGATAACCTGGAATCAAAGGAAGTGCCCTTTAAGGATGTAGTCAAGAATTGCATTGAACGAATTGATCAGCTATACCAAAACAAAGAGCAAATAACGGGCACAGCAACGGGGTTTGCGGATTTTGATCGTCTGACAAGTGGTCTGCAAAAATCGGACCTTATCATAGTTGCCGGGCGTCCGTCGATGGGGAAGTCTGCATTTGCAAGTTGTATTTGTGAGCATGTTGCCGTTGATTTGGGCAAACCAGTTGCTATTTTTTCTCTGGAAATGAGCATAGGGCAGATAACAACACGTATGTTGTGTTCTCATGCACGCGTTGACGCACAGAGGATCCGTAACGGATTCCTAGCGCAAACTGATTGGCCTAAACTCATCAGTGCGGCGGGGAAATTAGGTGAAGCTCCAATATACATCGATGACAGCCCGGGGATCAGCGTGTTCGAATTACGGGCAAAAGCACGACGGCTTAAATTGGAGCACGATGTACAACTGATCGTCGTTGACTATTTGCAACTTATGCAAGGGGCTGCGCGCGCCGAGAACCGACAACAGGAGATATCCGATATTTCCAGGAAGTTAAAAGCTCTTGCACGTGAGATTGAGGTCCCGGTTATCGCTATTAGTCAACTTTCACGCGCGGTCGAAAGCAGGCAGGGCAACCGTCCTCAACTCTCTGACCTACGTGAATCGGGATCGCTCGAGCAGGACGCAGATGTGGTGGTGCTTTTGTTCCGGGAAGAGTATTACAACAGAACAGAAGATAACGCTGGGAAAGCAACTGCCATCGTGGCAAAACAACGTAATGGCCCTGTTGGGGATTGTAATCTTGTATTTATAAAAGAATTCACCCGTTTTGAGACATTATCGACGCGTGATTATGATGTCATCTATTAGTGCTGTGCATTCTTTCTGAGGGAAACAGATTTTAAGCTTTAATCTTGACCATAAAAAAGGAATTGGTGAATTATGATGAAGGGAAGAAAGTCATACTTTTTTGTGTGGATCACGGTCCTATTAATGTTGTTCAACCAATTACCTGTGGCGTATGCGCAAACTGACCAAAAAGAAGATTATTTACCGCTTGTAAAGGACGTCAAGGTAAAAGGCAATGTTGTTGTTAGTGATACAGTGATCTTAAATAAGGTCAAGGCCCGCAAAGGGCATGCTCTCTCTCGCGAACTGATCAACCAAGATATAAAACGGCTTTACAGTGCTGGGTTCTTCAAGGACGTGAAGGTAGACCTTGTGCCTGACGGTGACGATTTCGCAGTCGTTTTTATAGTCGATGAAAAACCTGTCATCAGCTCTATCAAGATCACGGGTAATAGTGTCTTTAATACGAGTCAATTGATGAAAGAAGTCAGCTTGCGTGCTGGACAAGTTCTCGATAATAAGCTTTTGAAGGAAGGGATCAGGAACATCGAGGAAAAATATAAGAAAAAAGGATATAGGTTCATTTTTATTGAAGATGAAGTCTCGATAGATGAAGATAGTAAAAAGGCCACGATAACGATCAATATAAATGAAGGCAAAAAGTTCAAGATCCGCTCGATCGAATTTACTGGCAATACGTATTCCCCAGGTAAAAAACTCCGTAAGGTCATGAGTACCAAGAAAGCCAACAAATGGCTATTTCGTTCCGGGTCATTCGATGAATTTACGTTTGAGGACGATCTTGACCGTTTGAGTTATTATTATCAGAAGGAAGGCTTTCTTGACGTCGAGGTCACGCCAACTGTCAACTATGACAATGCGGAGAACAATATTTATCTTGAATTGCAGATCAAAGAAGGCATTCAATATGTTGCTGGAGAAGTTACGTTCGAGGGGAACACGGTCGTTCCCGATATGGAGTTGTGGCGCAAGTTGGCGATGTTGCCCGGTACAGTGTACAGTACTGACCGCTTACGCGATGATGTAAATAATGTCAAAAAAAGTTACTTTGAAAAAGGGCATATCGATGCGGTTGTTGAGCCAGAGGTAAAGTTCGATAAGACGAACGGTAAGGTTGATGTTTTGTACCAAGTTGTTGAAGGAGATATTTTCTATATCGACACTATACGTATACGTGGAAATACCAAGACCAAGGATGTTGTCATACGCAGAGAATTGACGGCATTCCCGGGACAACGTTTTGATGGGGGCAAACTGGAGCGTTCCAAACGCAACCTCGAATATTTAGGGTATTTTGATGATGTCTCATATTCGACGGAACCAGGTAGCGAACGGGGCAAACGCGATCTTATATTTAATGTAAAAGAGAAACAGACCGGTGAGTTTTCATTTGGCGGCGGTGTAAGTTCGCTTGAAAGCTTTCTTGTGTTCGCGGAGATATCACAGCGAAATTTTGATATCACAAAATGGCCGAACTTTACAGGCGGTGGCCAAAGCATTTCTGCTAAAATACGCTGGGGTGCTATTTCTCGTGATGTCGACGTTTCTTTTGTCGAACCATATATCTTTGGCAAACCATATTCTTTCGGTGTGAACTTCTATAATTGGGAAGAAGATGTTGATGAGCTCGATTTCTCAACGGAAAGAATGGGAGGGCGCTTGACCCTGGGTAAGAATTTTACGGAACATTTAGGCGGGTCGCTCTCTTATGTATTGGAAAATGTTGAAATGAACGATGTTTCTTCAGATGCTTTTATAGATGTGCGTAGGACTCCGAGTGACAGTAATCTGAGCAGAATACGCAGCGCCTTGACATATGATAAGCGTGATAACCGTTTGGTGCCGTCGAAAGGGTTTATTACAAGCCTTTCGACTGAAATGGTCGGTGGTTTTATTGGTGGGGACCAAGACTATTATTCTGTTGAGCTTAAGTATAGCCAGTATTGGACCTTTTTTAAGAAACATATTTTACAATTGAAAACAAGGATCGGCTTTATCAATGAATTTGGGGGTTCTGATTTTGTGCCCGTATATGATCGGTTTTTTGCCGGCGGCTTAGGAACCGTGCGCGGGTATGAATACAGAAGTATCGGGCCACAAGGTGGAGGTAATGCGATTGGCGGAGAATCGCTATATCTCGCATCTTTGGAATATACCTTCCCCATCATAGAGAATTTTAAAGGTGCAGTTTTTATTGATGCCGGGCATGTTAATTCAACGGCATATGAGATTGAAACCGGGGATTTTGCTGTGAGCGTCGGTCCTGGATTACATATTAATACACCGATCGGTCCGGTAGCATTCTATTATGGATATCCGATTGCGAATCCGGATGATGAGAACGAGAATGGTAGATTTGAATTTAGTTTTAGCAAAGGTTTTTAACGAGATAGGAGGGGGAGATGCTGAGGTTTAATAAAAAAAGCATACGATTCGTTACGTTGGTGGTTTTTGCATGTTTTATGCTTGTAGGCACTGTTTTTGCGGCGGACAAGGTAGCTTTTGTCAATATCGACAAGTTGTTCGATGATTATCAAAAAACGCTTGATCTTAATGAAAAACTTGATGGAGAGATCGCGGTGCGTCAGAGCGATCGTGAAAAAATGGTCGATGATATACGTCGCATGAAGGAAGAACTGGTACTACTTAGCGAGGACAATAAAAAGGGCAAACAGAACGAGATAGATACCAAGATACGGGAGTTACAACAATTCGATGAAAAGACGCGAGAAGAACTATCGGAAAAGCGTAATGAGTACATGCGCGAGATCCTGGTCGAACTAGATGAGCAAGTCAAGAAATACGGTTCTGAAAAAGGGTATGATTTTATTTATAATGGACGTCTCTTATTATATCAAGATGACAAATATGACATTACCGATAAGATATTAAAACAGATAAACAGTGAATATAAAAAATAGTTGAGCGCGACTTCCCTATGTTAAAACAAAAGACTATCGCTTCTGCGATCAAACTGCGCGGCAATGGTATCCACAGTAATTTACCGGTTCAAGTTCGGATACTTCCCGCGCCTGAAAATACAGGCTTTGTATTCAAACGAGTGGATGCCACCCCGCCGGTTATGATAAAGGCAGCTGTAGACAGCATCGCTCAAGATGCATCCCTGCGTCAAACGACACTGATGAATGGTTCGTATAGTGTTAAGACGACCGAACATCTGTTAGCTGCTTTGTATGCATACGGGGTCAGTAACGCCATTATTGAGGTGGACCAAGAGGAGATGCCGGCCCTTGATGGTTGTTCACACATTTATTGCAAAGAGATCGAAAAAACAGGCGTTGTTGAGCAGGATGCAGTGCGACGGATATGTACGGTACGTGAGAAGATCTCCTTTGGGGATAAAAATAGTAAGGCGACCATTGAAGTCGTTCCGGCCGATTCATTTAGGATCAGTTATTCCCTTAGTTACGACAGCGATAACCTTGACGATCAATATTTGGATATTGAGGTCAATCAAGAAACATTTTCTAAGGATATTGCTGGAGCACGTACATTTTGTTTGAAAGAAGAAGCAGAGTTATTGCGTAATGCGGGATATGGTAAAGGCGCGACGTTTGAGAATACGCTAGTTTTTGAGAATAATAAACCGATGAAGAACACACTGCGATATGTGGATGAGGCAGTGCGGCATAAAATATTGGACGTAATTGGTGATTTTTCCTTATTGGATTGTGAGTTGCGTATGCATATTATTGCTAAAAAGACCGGTCATGTTCACAATATGCATGTAATGAAGGTTTTGAACGAGCAACTTGAAGAAGGGAAGACCATTGCAAGAAAACAAAAAACACAGGGGAGCTTTCAAATGACAAAGAAAAAGCTGGATATAACACAGATACAGGGCATCTTGCCGCACAGATTTCCATTTTTACTTGTTGATCGAGTGCTTGATCTTGATCCTGGTAAAAAAGCGATAGCGATAAAGAATGTTACTATCAATGAACGCTTTTTTTGCGGGCATTTCCCCGGGCATCCGGTAATGCCAGGTGTGCTGATCATAGAAGCGATGGCACAGGTTGGCGGGATCATAATGTTGAACAATCCGGAGAACAAAGACAAGATAGCGTATTTTATGAGCATCGATAATGCGAAATTCAGAAAACCGGTTACGCCGGGCGATCAACTTCGCTTCGAGGTTGAGGTCGTTAAGTGGAGAGCACGCTACGGACAGGTAACAGGGAAAGCATATGTAGAAGATGTGCTCGTGTGCGAGGCTGATCTTAAATTTTCGCTAGTCGACAAGTAATACTAGTGTGTAAAGGAGAATTAACGTGGCCTTGAAAGAAAATACAGTCATACATCCGACGGCAATAATTGAGGATTCGGTAAAGCTCGGTGAGAATGTACAGGTTGGGCCGTATTGCGTGTTAAAGGATAATGTAGTGATCGGTGACAATACCATTTTGAAAGAACGTGTTTCGATCGAGGGGAACACGACGATCGGTAACGATAATATTATTTTTGCCGGGGCAGTGCTCGGTTCGGTGACACAAGATAAGAAATTTGCAGGCGGGAATAGCTTCCTGCGGATTGGGGACAACAATAAGATCAGGGAGTATGTGACCATTAATCCCGGGACCGAGGACGGGACCGAGACAGTGATCGGTAATGGCAATTTACTGATGGCGTATTCGCATGTAGCTCATGATTGTATTGTCCACAATAATGTGACGCTGGCGAACGTGGCGACCTTGGCCGGTCATGTTATCGTTGAAGACCGCGCGATCATCGGAGGCCTAAGCGCAGTTCATCAATTCGTACGCATCGGTAAGTTGTCGATCATTGGCGGGTGTTCGAAAGTCGTCCAGGATGTGCCTCCATTCATGATGACAGATGGGCATCCGGTAACGGCATTTGGCATTAATACTGTTGGCCTTGATAGGAACAATTTTTCGAAGGAAGAAAAGACAGAGATCAAAAGAGCATATAAGATCATTTTTCGCTCTAAACTGTCGATGAATAATGTGATCGAGAAATTAAAGAGCGATCTTGAACAGTATGAGTCGATCATATACTTGATTAAGTTTCTTGAAGCATCCGAAAGAGGAGTCTGTCGTTAGGATTTACATGGTGGAGATGATTAGCAGATGAATTATTTTTCTAAGAAAAAAATAGGATTGATCGCCGGTAATGGTAACTTTCCACTTATTACCCTTGAAAACGCCAAGAAAGCGGGATATGAAGTCTATGTATGCGCGATCAAGGGGGAGGCCGATCAGTTGGTGGCGGACTTGGCGCATATTTGTACATGGGTGAAATTGGGCCAGATCAGAAAAGTCGCGACATTTTTCTTAAATAACGATGTCCATGAATGCATTATGGCCGGGAAGATAACGAAGACCAACGTGCTTAAGGGCCATGTTTTTCCTGACCTTGATATGATAGCACTTGCCGCGACGCTTAAGGACTGGAAAGATGATTCATTGTTAGGATCAATCTGTTCATATCTCGAAAAACGCGGTATTGTTATTATGGATTCCACCTATCTTCTCGGAGATCTTGTTGCAAAAGAACAAGTTTATTCGAAAAAGAAGCCTTCGAAAGCGATAGTAGAGGACATCGAATTTGGCTGGCAGATGGCGAAAGAAATGGGCCGCTTGGATATCGGCCAAGCAGTGATCGTTAAGAATAAAGCCGTGCTTGCGGTCGAAGCGATCGAGGGCACAGATGCCGCTATTCGCAGGGCAGGTGATCTTGGTGGCAGCGGCAGTGTTATTGTCAAGGTGGCCAAGCCACAACAGGATATGCGTTTTGACGTTCCTGTGGTGGGATTACGCACGTTGGATAACCTAATAGCGTGCGGGGCAAAAGCGCTTGTGGTCGAGGCTGGGAAAACGATCATCCTCGATCCTGTGTTATTCGTAGAAAAGATCGATCGTGAAAAGATCGTTTTTGTTGGGCGTAAAGATAAAGCATAATTTTGAGAACTTGCTATGATAAACATTATATTAACACGCATACTTGTATTTTTCTTGGTGATATATTTGGTTAATATGATATATAAGAAATTTCTTCAGCAAAACGGGGCTCAAAGGCGTTCAAAGAATGTAGGTAAACGTGAATATACAGATTATGACCGTGAAGAGTGGGAGAAGATCAAGAAAAGTCTGGAAGATTAGCCATAGAACAGAGGACATACGATGGATGAGAAAAATGTGACCATACTTTTTATCGACGATAATAAAGATTTCTTGAACCTTACGGAAGAAGAACTCGAATCCGCATATTATGAGATCAAGACGCTGCTGGTAGGGGTGATGAGTGAGAACATGATCGATCAGATAAAAGCCGCCAAACCAGACTTGATCTTTTTAGATGTTATGTTTTCCAAAAAGTTCAGCAATTCCTTAGCTTCAGCAGTACGCAATGACACTCAGCTTAAGGCAGTGCCGATTTATCTAATGAGCTTCCTTGATATTGATGAAATAATGGCGATCGCGAACAAGGAAGAGGTTAACGGTGCTTTTATGAAGCCGATCAAACGTGAAGATATACAATCACTGTTCAAGAAGCATTTTGATCTGGATATCGATATAGAAGAAGATTAATGAGGAACAAAACACATGACACATAATATTCATGAGCCATCCAGCCATAAAAAGAAGCAACCACCCAAGAAGAAGAATGAAGAAGATTATTCGCGGGTGATATTTTTTGTTTTCGTGGTGCTAGGTTTTTTTATGTTGTTACAGATCTTTTCCTGGCCGAAGGAAATGAGCCGTCTCTCATACAGTACGTTCATAAATATGGTAGAGCGTAATCTCGAGAGCCACGAGATCGAAAAGTGTGAGCTTACCGGGAACATTCTGAGGGGGCAGCTTTCAGACGGACAGCCTTTTACTTTGTTTGTTCCGGATAATGATACGAGTTTAATCCCGCTCTTGGCAAAAAATATACCTGATTTTTATGTAAATTCACCGAATGATTTTCTTAAAAATATATTTTATTCGATATTGCCAATGGTGCTTTTTTTCGTATTGTTGTATTTCTTTGTATATCGAGGGGCGCAATCAGGCGGAGGAAGGATCTTATCATTCGGAAAATCACGTGCGCGCCAAATGGGCCAGAACAAGCAAAAGATAACATTTAAGGACGTTGCCGGCGTAGAGGAAGCCAAGGAGGAGCTGACCGAGATCATTGAATTCTTGCGCGACCCGAAACGTTTTCAAAAGTTAGGCGGGAAGATACCTAAAGGCGTATTATTGATGGGCCCTCCAGGAGCCGGCAAGACATTGCTTGCTAAAGCGGTAGCCGGTGAGGCGGAAGTCCCGTTTTACTCAATATCAGGGTCGGACTTCGTTGAAATGTTCGTAGGGGTCGGAGCTTCGCGTGTTCGCGATCTTTTCGAGCAGGG
>JAFGJY010000056.1 GCA_016928875.1 Candidatus Omnitrophota bacterium
AATTCCGCACAGTTTTTGTTGGTAAGAACACCGAAAATACCACTCATAATTTAACTCCTTACATTTATGGATGTTAAAACAAAGAGCATGTGTTTTTTTAAACTCGAAATGAGTATATAAGTATACTTATATAAGTGCCTTATTTCTATCTCTTTTTTTGGGTGCATTGAAGCTGTTATATCGCGTTATTTGAATACGTTTGGACGTTAACGCGGGCTCTTAACCTGCTTGTTATTCATAGGGTTTTAGCATACAATAAGCACTCATCGATAATCCATGGACTAATGATCAAAGGACCCACAGCATGAAGCAAAAAACGCCGTTCGAAGACGGTAACTATTACCACAAGTTCAGTACTTTCCTTAAGAACCGCTTTGGTGAACGAGTACAGAAAATTACCATAAATGCCGATTTTACCTGTCCCAACCGAGATGGACAAGCGGGAGAAGGCGGATGCATCTATTGCAATAATTTGGGCTTTAATGTCAATGTCAGGCGGAAACCTGCTTCGATCAAAGAACAAATTGAAAGCGGCATCACCCATGGACACGCAAGAAAGATCAAACGGTTCATGGCATATTTCCAGCCATTCAGCAATACCTATGATACCGTCGCTAACCTAAAGACACGTTATGATGAGATCCTTCCTTTTCCTGAGATCGTTGGTCTTGCGATCGGAACACGGCCTGATTGTGTTGACGAAGAGAAACTGGCCCTGATCGACGGATATACAAAAAAACATATGGTGTGGATCGAATACGGGTTGCAAACGATCCATGACCGGACTTTAGCATTGATTAATCGCGGGCATGACTATCTGGCATTTAAAAACGCGATTGCACTCACGAACGTACATGCAAAAATCCTAATATGTGTGCATATGATCCTAGGCCTCCCGGGAGAAACACACGACGATATGCTCGCGAGTGCACGTGCACTGGCAGAACTCCCGATACACGGCATCAAATTACACCCTCTACACATCGTAAAAAATACGGTCCTCGAAGAACAACATAAAGAACATAAATATGTACCTCTGAGCTTCGATCAATACATCAAGGTCTCATGCGATTTCCTTGAACTGCTGCCCCCCCACATTATCGTGCAGAGACTTACCGGCGATGCACCGGAAGATCTGCTGATCGGACCGGCATGGGTTAAGCGCAAAATGGCGATCCTAAACGCGATCGATAATGAATTCCGCAGACGTGGGACATACCAAGGGACTAAATATCTTCGGACATAAAAAGGCGGCGCTTTGTGCGCCGCCTTTATCCCCGCTTTTACACTGTCTGCTTTATTATGTAACTTCTTTTAGGTAATTTCTACGCAATAAATTTGTACTTTTCTCCGTTTGGTCGAGCACTTTAAGATTAACTTCTTCTTGGTTGCTAGGGCTCGGCCGCGTGGTTTCTGACGTCGGCCGGAACATCACTGCCCCGCTTCGATACGGACTGACTGGTTCAACTGACATATGTCACCTCCTTGTTTTTTGAGCTCTATCCATACGTAGAAAAAATACCCTCTTTATAGACACTTGTCAAGACGCTAAGGTCCGCATTTTAAGCCTGTTGATAACCTGTCGATAGAAAAATCCCTGCCAATCCTTGGAACCATTGTTTCGAGTTAACGGGGAGAAAGGTACTTTTTTGCCTGTATCTAAATATAAATGAACACGTTATAACAGGGTATCTTGCCAAAAGTGCCGGGTAGCACTACAATACAAAATTAGTTAAAGATTCTTGTTAAGTCCTCTGCCATTTCTACCGATAAATAAGTGGAAACTTGTATAGTACCCACATAAGAGAACTATCATGTCACAACAGCATAAGCGCTTTTTTATCGTAACGGTAGCCCTTTTTATCCTGACCTTGACGTTTCTCGTCGGAACGCTTTTCTCCGCCGAACAGCCTGATTATGAACATCAAGAATACACGCTGTGGAATAAACTTGGCCGCGGTGTGGGTAACATCGCTACCAGCGTTCTCGAGATACCATACCAGATCGACATTGCATGGGATGAATACTCGGTCGTAGGAGGCACTGCTGTCGGTGTGTCAAAAGGCGTGATAAATTTTCTTGAACGGCTCGGCACGGGACTTTACGATACAATAACATTCCCGATCGCAAAACCGGCCGGATTTGAGCCGATCATGCAACCTGAATTCGTATTCAATTATACTAAACCGACCAAGGCGATCGACTACGAAAGTGTTCCACTCGATGCCCGCCGTCATTATGCCGAGCCCGGGACAGAACGATAACCTTCCTATTTTTTCCTCTTCACTAAATATTTCTTAAGGCATTGCCCTGTATATGATCCTCGCGCATTGATGCATTCGCGTGGTGTCCCGCAAAAAACGACCTGACCGCCCGCATCACCGCCGTCCGGGCCAAGATCAATGATCATGTCCGCACATTTAATGACTTCCATGTTATGTTCGATAACAATGATCGAATTGCCGTGAGCCAACAATTTTTCGAACGCTTTCATAAGGACCGCGATATCATGATAATGCAAGCCAACGGTCGGTTCGTCAAAAATAAAAAGTTGCCGTTTGTTCTTTGACTCCATCATCTCGACCGCGAGTTTCATGCGTTGCGCTTCGCCGGCAGACAGCGTTGAAGATGATTGTCCTAAGGTCAAATAACCAAGCCCAACATCTCTCAGTACTGCAAGCTTTCGTGTGATCGCCGGGTGTTCCTGAAAGAACTGAAGTGCGTCATTGACGGTCATCTGTAAGATCTCAAAGATGTTCTTACCATTCCACCGTATCTTAAGCACATCCTTTTTGAACCGCTTACCGGAACATTGTTCGCATTGCAAATAAACATCAGCCAAAAAATGCATCTCTTCTTTTATAAGCCCGATCCCTTCGCATTGCTCACACCGTCCGCCAATCGTATTAAATGAAAATGCCTTCGCCTCGAACCCATTCACACGTGCCTCCCTGGTCCCCGCGAATAGAGAACGAATATCTCCGAATACCTTGGTGTAGGTCACCGGGCATGAACGCAATGAACGGCCAAGCGTTGACTGATCAACGAACACCACTTCATCGATCATATCAAACCCTTTGATCTCTGATACGGCACCAATATCAGAG
>JAFGJY010000057.1 GCA_016928875.1 Candidatus Omnitrophota bacterium
CGATGCATAGCGTATTTTAATTTGATCAACGGGCTTGCAGTAAGCGCAGGAGCGCTTATCGGTGGATATCTTTTATTATGGTTGCCCGCAACGCTCGGGCATACTATCCTTACATTATTTATTATTTCATCTGTTTTACGATTAGCTGTAGGATATTTTGTCCCACGTAAATTGAAGGAAGTCCGAACGGTTGAATCAATGGAAAGTGCGGAATTGTTTTTTCAAATGATCGGTATGCGGGCCATTCCCGGTGTGGAACGTAAGACAATACGTTATTAATGAGGGACATAACGCGACATGAACGTAAATAAAACGAACATATACCTGAAACCAGACAGCAGCAGGGTTCTTATCCGCAAGTTCATGACAAGCGATACGGAGCAAGAGCGGATCAAGAACATTGTAGCTCGTGTTATCGCACTTTCAGAAGAAGAAGCAAGGACAAATTATGAAGAAACCATCGAAGACTTTAATCCGCGGCATTTCAAGATCGAAGACGTTTTTATCCGGCACTACGAGATCATCGAAAAACATATTACCGCAGGTGTTGAAGTGAGTGAAATAAAAAAGCGGTTGATCGGCGCATATTTTACAAGTGAATATGCACTTGAGTCAGCGGCTCTCTTTAATCCGTCAATTGTAAGACATCCCGATCAAAAAGGACTTCCTGCGGGGAGTTTGCGGTTCATTATGAGCCTTCGCGCTATCGGCGAGGGGCACATATCATCTATCACGTTCCGCGAAGGGACCATTGATAAAGGCCATTCAATAACCCTTAAAGAGCCAACGCATTTTGTTGTTGCACCCGAACCACTGACACGATCAGTATATTCAAAAAAGATCTTCAAGAACAAGATAAATGCATTAGGAGCACAAGGTAGCTATACGCACCGCATACTTAAAGGGCTTAAAGAAGAGTTTACGTTTGAAGAATTAGTTGCCTGCATGAATACCTTGCATAAGAAGGACGAAGGCGTGTTACGTGAGAATGCTATAGCCCATGAACGAATATTATGGCTCGCGTATGCAAATTATGAGCTTGAGTTTTCTGAGGAATGGCCGCTCTCGAGCAGAATAATCTTCCCGTATACCTCGAGTGATAAGAACGGTATCGAGGATGCTCGTTTTGTAGAATTCAGGGAGGATGACGGATCGACGATGTATTATGCGACGTTTGTTGCGTTTGACGGTAAGGCGATAATGCCGAAAATGTTAAAGACCAGCGATTTTAAACATTTTTCTATATTTACGCTTAGCGGAGAAGGTGTTTATAATAAAGGCATGGCTTTGTTCCCGCGGCGTATTGGCGGGAAATATGCTATGATCGGGCGCCAAGACGGAGAGAATTTATATTTAATGTTTTCGGACAATATAGAGTTTTGGCCGAAACCAAAGCCATTATTAAGACCGAAATTTCCATGGGAATTTATTCAGATCGGTAATTGCGGTTCACCGATGGAAACGGACAAAGGATGGCTCGTGCTTACGCATGGTGTTGGCCCAATGCGCGAGTATTCGTTGGGTGCGATCTTATTAGATAAAGAAGATCCTGCACGTGTCATAGGACAATTAAAAGAGCCACTTTTACATCCGGGGCATAGCAGCCGCAATGGATATGTTCCTAATGTCATATATACATGTGGCGCACTTGTATACGAAAGTACATTGATCCTGCCGTATGCTGTCTCTGATTATGCTACTGAGATCGCACTCGTTGATCTTGATGAATTACTTAAACAATTGTCAAAGTGATCGAACAACCTACATAGAGGAGAACGAGATGATCCGACCATTTAGAATGAGGAAAAAGGATATCGGCGCATTTCCCGGAGAGTTAATATATGAGGGTGATAGCTCAGCTAAGAAGACAAAGATAACTGTCTTCGATTATGATCAAAATACGTTCAGCGAACAAGAGGTTACTCCTGAAGAATGTTTTCAGTTCAAGAACAAACCTACCATAACATGGCTCAATATTGACGGTATTCACGATATTCCTTTAATGGAAAAGATCGGCCGCCATTTTGAGATCCATTCGCTTACATTGGAAGACATTCTTAATACGCAACAGCGCGCAAAGATAGAAGTATATGAAAATTACGTCTTTATTGTAGTAAAAATGTTGAAATATGATCACGATACGGCGAAGGTCGATATCGAACAAGTGAGCCTGATATTGACGGAGAACTGTGTTATTTCATTTCAGGAAAAAGAAGGCGATGTTTTTACGCCCATACGTGACCGTATCCGTCAGGGCAAGGGGAGAGTGCGTCGCATGAAAGCAGATTATCTCGCGTATTCGCTGCTGGATGCGATCGTTGACAACTATTTCTTGATCCTTGAAGCTATCAGTGAAGCACTTGGTAAAAGAGAAGAGGAATTAACGGACAATCCTTCGTATGAAATATTACATGCAATTCATAAATTGAGGAGCGAAATAATCTATTTGCGTAAGGCGGTATGGCCGCTCCGCGATGTTACGGCAAACCTTGACCGCGGCGAAATAGAACTTATAGGAGACGATACACGGGTGTTTTTGCGGGATCTCTATGACCATACGATACAAGTGATCGATTCAGTGGAGACCTTTCGAGATATGTCGTCCGGCCTCTTGGACCTATACCTCTCAAGTATCAGCAACAGGATGAATGAGATCATGAAGGTGTTGACCCTGACTGCTTCGATCTTTATCCCGATCTCTTTCATCGCGGGACTGTACGGCATGAATTTTAACCCCGCGGCCTCGAAATGGAGCATGCCTGAGCTCAATACACCGTATGGATATGTAATGGTATTGGGTGTGATGCTATCGATCGTTATCGGGATGCTGATCTTCTTCAAACGAAAGAAATGGTTATGAAAGGCAAAGGTATGCGTAAAGAGTTTATCAAGGTGAGGAAAGGTATTACGCGAGCCAGGTCTATTTTAGTAGCGTGCCATCGTAATCCAGACGGTGATGCGATCGGCTCGATGCTTGCTCTTGGGCTTGGACTGAAAAAGATCGGCAAAAAGGTCAGCATGTTATGCGTTGATCCATTACCATATTCTTATAGGAAGCTACCGGGTGCATCAGATGTGATACGGCATAGTAAAAGTCGTTATGATTGTGCGATAGCTGTTGATTGTGGTAAAAAGGATGTGTTAGAGACAGCATATAAGCATTTCGAGAATGCGAAAACAACCATCGAAATCGATCATCATGACTCCCGGGAACCATTTGCAGCTATAAAATATGTAGATACCGAAGCCGCGGCGGTCGGCGAGATCGTGTACGATCTGCTAAGGCGTTTAAGAATAGCGATAGACAAGAATATAGCCGAAAATATTTTAACATCTATAATAGTGGAATCGAATTCTTTTCGATTACCTTCTGTGCGACCGGAAACATTTCGGATATGTGCCGACCTTGTCGATAAAGGGGTGAATTTTAATCGTGTAACGCATACGGTCTATTGGGCACGTTCGCGCAAGATGGTACTGCTTTCAAGTCTGTGTCTTTCGCGTTGCGTGTTCTTGAAAAATGGTGCGCTTGCATGGTCTATAGTAAAACGAAGCGATTTTCGTACATATCGGGGCAAAAAAGAGGATATCGATGCAGTTGCGGACGATATGCGTGCGATCGAAGGGGTAAAGATAGCGATATTATTCAGGGAAGAGGAAAAGGGAAAGTTGCGTGTTTGTTTGAGGTCAAAACATGGCGTTAACATTGCGGCGTTGGCGCGCAAGTACGGTGGCGGCGGACACTTCGATGTCGCTGGATGTGTGATCAAAAAGCGTGGACACATACAGCGGCGTTTGATCGCGGATGCAAAGAGGCTTTTGAGCTGATTTTATAGGTTAAGATTTGTTCAATGCGCGGGAGGACGTATGGCTATATTGGATATATTAAACAGAGATGAAGCGAATTTTTTCACAGAAACGCTTAAAAACCAGCTTGTCGTGCTCAATCGTGATTTTGATCTTCTATTTAACAGTAAAGTAAAAGTGGCGCAACCGACCTTTAACTATTTAACATATGAAAAAATAGTAGAAGCCCTTCCGCCGCAGTGCATTCATATTATTTCACAATGGGAAGGGGAATGCGCGGGGAATGTCATTACGACATTTAAAGAATCCGACGGAAAGATCTTACGCGGCCTGTTAATGATGATGCAAACAGCTGCGATACAAGATTCGCTTAAGGCCGATTTTACAGATGAAATACGCGATACCGTTAAGGAGCTTGCAGGGCAATTTAACAGTACGCATGAGAGCGCTATGCGAGAAGTATTGTCGATCGATCTGCACATTACGCTTAAAGATGTTAATTTCCAGATCGCCGCACCGGCCGCAGAGGGGCTCAGAGCGATATTCGATGAACAGGGTTATCTATCGCACGCAATGATCATGAAGATCGCGGATTTTCCTGATAGTAGTATTACGCAGTATTATCCGGTTACCATGATGAAAAAAGTATTTAAATTGGAAAAAGTGGGTATTAATAGCCAAGGCGCCGCGGGGAAAAAGAATGCTAAGACTATTTTGATCATTGATGACAATATGCAGGTAAGAAAACAGATAAAAGGGTTCCTAAAAGAGTATGACCTTAATATCGTTGAAGCGGATGATGGAGTAAAAGCATTACAGCTCTTGACGAGAATAAAGGTCGATCTTGTTTTTCTCAGCCTTGAAGTGCCGCAAATGGATGGACTTGAATTGTGCAAAAGAATGCAAGGGAACCCACGCCTTGAAAGTGTTCCGGTCATCGCTTGTTCTTCACAAAGCTCGCGAGAAAATGTTCTTAGTGCGATACATCATGGAGCACGAGACTTCGTTGTCAAACCAATAACGAGCAAAAATCAGATCGAGTCCAAGATCAAACAATATTTAAAATAATGGTTTGTTTTTAGGAGAACGTTGAGAGGAAAGGTTACCATAGAGCTTCTTTGCGAATATGTTCTATTTGTTCAGCAAGATCATCGATCTCGGTTTGCCAATAAGCCTTGGTGCCCCATCCGGGGGCGAGAGAAGAGAACCCGCCATCAGCGATCTGATGCGCGCACCATGCAGTAAAATGAAGATAACGCATCGCTCGTAACGGTTCGACAAGAATAAGATCGCCACGATCGAAATTGCGAAATGTTTCATAGCCTTCGATAAAAAGGTTCAGTTCATATCTTGAATCCCTTACATACCCCGGCAGTAGCATCCACACATCATGTATCGGCGTGCCAATCACCATATCATCAAGATCGATAAGATAGAATGATTCATCGGGCCGGTAGATGATATTGGCAAAGTAACAGTCGCCATGAATACGGATAAGAGGTTTTTCTTTGAAAAAAGGAGAGATCGTTTCGATCAAAAGATGGGCCGTATCGGCGAACTTTTGTGAGAGTTCCTTTGGTATAAAATTGCCTTTGACGATAAAATTAACATGATCACGCGTTGCTTTATCGGGAGTAAGAGTAATACGATCGCGCGGCATTTTTAACGCACCCACAGCATGAACACGCCCGATAAGACGCCCCAGCTCAAGCCATTGCTCTTGAGTGAATTCATCGCAATTCCGCCCACCTTTTTTCGGGAATATAGCGAAAAAAGTGTCTTCATATTTGCCGAGGGTATTGCCGTCCTTTAGTTGCAAAGGTGCAATGACCGGGATCTCCGCGTCTGCAAGTTCACACAGAAAATCATGTTCATCTTGAAGGGCTTCTCTCGACCAGCGGCCGGGCCGATAAAACTTAATAACGATCCCCGGACAATCGACGCGCTGAAGTTCATAAACACGGTTAATATAACTTTTATACGGCCGGCAAAGATTAGTCACTTTTGCTTGAAGTTCTTCTTCAGCAAGCTTGATGATCACATCCGGGGTCAAAAAGTGGAAATGTGGGGTTTGATCTTTTTGTGCCATGGGGCATAGTATAACGTAGATGTGAAAAGTAATCTAGTAATAATGGCAGGGAAATTAGGCAGCGCTGTGAACTTCTAAAATGCTACTTAAATCAGGATCAGACATGTTGGTTTGTTCTTCGAGTAATTCGGTTGGCCACCCTGTAGCTTTTACAGATCCGGCAAGACCAAAACGCTCGATCTTTTCGCGCGTTAAAATATAAGTTCCATGTTTATTTAATGCTGTTTCAATCCATTTCCACCGCGACTCATTTTCACTCCATCCCATTTCACGCATTACATCAAGTAAGACATATCTTCCGCCACGCAAGATGGTATCGGAAAAATGTACATAAGGATATGAATCTTCAGACCAGGTCAATATCCCTGATTGCCGTAATTGTTGAAGGTCATGGGCTTTTATGCCTCTTTCGTTTAACCACGTCCGCGAGATCCGATTATAGTAATAATGGGGCCCTTTGACTTCATCACGCTTAACGATATCTTCCCACCGTGTAATGACAGAATCGCGGTGAAAAGTGATATCAGCGGTCTTATATCTGGAGATCCATCCGGTTGAAGGTATTTTTGTCGAAGGAGGTAAATAGCCGTTAGTATGACCATATGTTAGGGCGATCTTCTTTACATGAGGCTGCCTGCTCCTAAGGTCAATAATGACTTCCTCGATCTTGCGGGCAATATAAAGCTTAAGAAAGTCGGGGCTGCTTTTTACTAAGAGACTTTGAGGCATAGATTCCAGCAGTTCAGCGTTGGGATATTCAAGAAAATGAGAATATTCAGCCATACCGTTCCCATTATCGCTAATTTTCTTTGGTACCAACAGGGGATAAGCATTGTTGCCAAAACCAAGCATTGTAGCTGTAAGATCGGTTTCTAAGTGGATTTCGATCACAACAGTTGTTGAATCAACGCGCCGATGCCGTTGGGCGTTCAGCCACTCTATCGTAAAAAAATCAGAATGCGCTTCAGGATACATTCCGGTAAGATATTCCATGGGCAGTATAAAAACTTCAAGGTCCGATGCTGCGCGCGTCAGATAATTCGCTATAAGATGAGCCATAGGCGGGATCAGGTCCCGTTCGGCGATAGGTAGATCATTATCAGCGCCATTCTTAATTATTGCTTGCATCTGTTTGATACTCGCCCGTTCTGACATGATCGGCACAGTAACATTCGGCAAAGGAGACAAACTGTCTACCAAAGAGGCAAGATATTCCATATCGGGTTTTAAATATGTTCGATAAATATTCCCATTTTTTGTCGTGACGCGATAGCGTACCTTGTGCCGTGGAAGTGAAGCTAAGATCGTATCCATTTCTTTCCGCGCAAGGGCTTCTCGTCCGCCATGTTGGTTATACCAACGTATACTTTCTTCGGCAACACTTTGCCAATAATAACTTGCAGGAATATCGCCGCGAGCGATGGAATCTAATACGTCATAATCATAAGGATTGGTAACAACGATGCGGGAAATAAAAAACAGGGAATCAGATTTGGTTACAACAGAGACGCTATCCTTGCCAATTCCATAATTAAAAAAGTGGCACCGCAATGAGTCGGGGACTGAGCTAAAATCGATTTGCCCGATCTGCTTGATAAGCCAACCATCAAGCTTAAAATTATTTGATTGCGAAATACCATCGCGCGGCATGACCAAGGTTTCTTTGCGCCAGGTATCGAGATCAACAGAGTCAGACAAATGAATAGGGGTGCTTACAGGACCTTTTGAGACGGCCATAGCTACAAAGAAAATAACAGGTTTAAATAATAATATCAGGAGCACTATATCGATCAAGGCGCCTTTAAAAAATCCAAAACGTTCCTTTTTTGACGCAAGGCGATAGCGATAATAGTGATATACTCTTTTGCAGTCTTTCAGATAAAGCCACAAGAAATGTAACCGTGATCGAGCCTGTTTTGCAGTAGAAACTGTTGTTGCCCGGACCGGCTCAATGATAATATCCTGTATTTTTTTAAAAGAAAAGCCAGAGGATTTTCCGGGACGATAAGCTTCGGTTACTTTTTGATTATCTATATGTGTTGCGATCGTTTCGCGAGCAAGAGACCTATCCGCTTGCACACACCATCCCTGCGTAACCTGCGTTAAGCAGAATATCAAGATAAGCACATATATCATGCATGATTTGAACAGAACACGCATACGAAGTAAGATCTCCAACGTATTTATCAGTTTATGTTTATTTAAAGTTAAGCAGCAGAGAGCGCTTGTGAGCTAGCAGAAACATCGTTAATATTATTCAGTTCATTATAAACAGGGATTCGGATCCTAAAAAAAACGCCAGGCTTCTCTTCTCGATTACCCCAGGTAAATTCTCCACCCGCCCTTTCTACAATATCTTTAATGTTTTTAAGCCCTACATTACTGTGCGTTCCGGATATTACTACATGTTGAGGGAATGGCAATCCATTATTCGTGTATTCGAAAATTATAAAAGCAGGATCATTTCTATCTTTGGTAACACTAAACAGCATTTCATTAGCATCAGGTCCTGCGTGGGACTTAAAATTGGATTTAAAATTATTGATTATTCGGGTCATATCTCCGCGTTTGATGTCCATTAAGGGGAGGTCGTTTTGTGCATACCATCCCACATTTATATTTTCGGCAGCCATTTCGGTTATCAGCAATTTCCCAGCGTTATTATAGTAGTTAAACATATCAGTGAATGGTTTATCAATAACAATGTCCAGTCCATTTTTCCACAAATAAGGATCAAATAAATTCCCGACCATGCTTCCCAATTCGGTTATTGTGTTATCAAGTATTGCTGTAAGCGGGTCATCGCTGTTGTTTTTTCGAAGCGTTGCGATCTTGTTCTCGATGGCGGGGTAAAGAGTTACTATTGCGACCAAGGAATTTTCGATGTATGAGATGAGTGTGTTTTGGTCCACATATTTAAGGATGAAATAAGCGCTCTCCTTGTTAAGAGGGATTTTACCCTTAATAAAATCTTCAATAACAGATCTCGGGCTTGCTCTTGCTGAAACAACATCATCAATGCTTGTAAGTATTCGGAGAGAATCTTCTTCTGTTATTTGTTGTTCGTCAAGACTCCGGATCACATCTTCATTGGTATAGCGGAATTCATGTGGTTTTTCAAGTAATACGATTCTCGCATTTGACAAAAGAAATATCTTAGATTCAAATTCGGCTATCAATGGATCATCCATAGAGAAATCCTGTGGCATATTCATCAAAAAAAGTTTTACAGTGTTCCACGGTTGCTCACAATCATGAACACGCTTCCCCATTCTATTACTAATAGCCTCAAGAGCGTTTGGTTCATTATATTTTTTGCTGATCAATCTTTTATATTCTTCAAATTCACTCAAAGATTGATATTCATCGCCGTATAGAGCGGTAATGCCAGCGACTAATTTATAGGCCTCAAAAACGAAATGTTTGTTTTCAAGCAAACGGGAATAATTTAAAAGTTGCGCTGTAGTATCATTCCGCAAGTTTTTCCAGGATCGAGGATCGGTCTTTATTTTATTATCTTCAAGTAATGCAATAACAGCACTTGCATAGTGAAAGCCGCGAAAACAGGTTTCGTATGAAATAGAATCGATATTTTTCAGATCATCGCCGCTTGATCGCACGATCGAATCGATTTCACCCATAAGATCCGGAAGGGTCATGGCATTAAGATCGGGGACCGTTCCAAGATTATCCTGCAGCATGATCGCATTTGCATACACAACTAGCGGCAGGCTGGTCGCGAGGAGGAGGATCGACAGGGCAATAAAGGCAATGTTTTTTAGTAATATAGAGATCTTCATATATATGTAACCCGTTATATTTATTATGGTTATATATTTCTTTGTCTGGATTGAACAGATTGATTTTGTGCCTTATTATAAGTCACTAAAAGATACCATAATATAGGTAAATTGCAAGCTATAACATACG
>JAFGJY010000058.1 GCA_016928875.1 Candidatus Omnitrophota bacterium
CAAGGTAAAAAAACATTATTCATAATATGTTTAAAATAAATATGTTATGAGATTCGGTAATGTGGATCCTGAAGTAAATATGTCTTTGTTTATTAATTTTGAGGAGTGTTGTTATAAAAAACTCCCTGATAGATGTATCTATCAGGGAGTTAGAATTTACTAGACTAGAAGGTTTAATTACCGCTTGAAATAGCGGATACCGGGCACACATTCGCACACGCGCCACAGTCAATACACTTATCAGCATCGATCACATAGGGTGAACCTTCCGAGATCGCTTCGACAGGGCATTCCGGCAAGCAACTGCCGCATGCAACGCAATCGGTTGATATTTGATACGCCATTGTTTTGCTCCTTTCGTTATATTTTGAAACTGAAACTTCGAAGGTATTCTTAGCGGAATGGCTTTATTATTATGTAAAAATATCGTAAAATCAAGCAAAAAGGTGAGATATATGAAGAAAAAAAAGCAACGACAAAAAGGCTTGGTCATTTGCTTTACAGGAAAAGGTAAAGGCAAGACCACCGCTGCATTAGGGATGGTTATGCGAGCTATCGCCCATCGAAAAAAGGTGCTATTAGTGCAGTTTCTAAAGAACACTCCTTCCGGTGAAATTGATTTTCTTAGACACCATAAACAGTATGTTACGGTTTGTCAATATGGCAGTGGTTTTTGTAAGATTGCTGGTGATATGTTTCCGTTATCTCACCATAAAAAATGTGTTGCCAAAGGCATTGCATTTGTGCGTAACGTTATCAGCAGACGCACGCGATCGTATGACCTTATTATTCTTGATGAAATAAATCTTACTTTTAAATTGAGACTCTTGAACGTTAATGACCTGGTGGATATCCTTAAACGCAGAAATAAAAGTACCCATATAGTACTTACAGGACGATCTGCTCCGAAGAAAATAAAGGATATGAGCGATTTGGTGAGTGAGATCAGGGAAGTAAAACATCCTTATGCCGCTGGTATTCCTGCCCAGCCTATCATTGAATACTAAAAGTTGACTTAAGACGGCAAAAATAAATCTTGAAGACTGGAAGCGAACTCATAGAATACTCTTTATGCAACAGGTTGATTTATTTATCTGTTACGTGAAATAGTCAATTGATAACGAAACGGTGCGGTCGTAAAAAAGGAGCAATGGTGTCATATGAAGAAAAAACGAACAGGGAATAATGACATAGTCATAGTTGGGTTAGGTCTCATGGGAGCTTCGCTTGCCTTGGCGTTGCAAAAAAAGATGCCACGGGGGGGGATCGTTGCATTGAGCCGTAACACGCGGAAGATCAAGGATGCGGTGAAGAAACGCATCATCGGTCGCGGGACGAGCGATCCTGCTACAGCGTTTGCGCGTGCAGCAATTATAATTATCGCGACACCCGTACGCACGATACAACGGTACATCACATTGGCGGAAAAACATGCACCATGTGGGACGCTTGTTACTGATGTTGGCAGTACAAAAAAAGAGTTGGTGGAATGGGCGGATAAGAAGAAATTTAAAAATATCAGGTTTATTGGTTCCCATCCTCTGGCCGGTTCTGATAGGAGCGGTATGCATAACGCTGTAGGTGATCTCTACGAGCGAGAAATATGTTTTGTTACCCCAGGCAGGCAGACATCGATCGTTCATGTTAGAAAAGTGAATGCATTTTGGAAGAGTGTCGGTGCGCGCGTGATCGTCATAGCTCCGGCTTTACATGATAAGTTGCTTGCTGCGAGCAGCCACTATCCGCATCTGCTTGCGTATGCGCTTATGAATTGCATGGATCGCACCAGTAAGACAGCACTGAAATATGTGGGGGCTGGTTTTAAGGATACAACACGCATTGCTGCCAGTGCGCCAGATATATGGTATGACATCATTGTTTCAAATAAGAAGAATATCGTGCGCAAGAACAAAGAAATGATAGATGAACTGAAACGTGTTCATGCTCTCATTCAGCGTGCGGATAAGCATGCGATCAAACAATATCTTACGAGGGCAAAACGATTGAGGGATTTCTTATGATGGCACAGGAGCGTGTTGAATGATCATAGCGATAGACGGGCCTGCTGGATCCGGCAAGAGCACGATCAGTAAGAAAGTTGCAAAACGGCTTGGTTTTACATACCTTGATACAGGGGCGATGTACCGCGCTGCCACTTTACGAGTCGCGCAAGCCGAGATTGACATGAACAATGAAGATGCTATCGTTGCATGTGTGCGTGAAGCCGACATAAAGCTTTTACTGTCACTTGCGGGGCAGCAGAAGGTCATGCTAGATGGAAACGACGTGACCGATGCGATTCGCGCCCCGGAAATAACGAGGCTCGTGAAGCATGTCGCAAAGTTGCCTTCGGTGCGTGCGCATTTGGTTGCATTACAGAAAGGGTTCAGTCAACGCAACAATATCGTTGCGGAAGGACGTGATACAACCACGGTCGTTTTTCCTGACGCGTATTTAAAAATATATCTTGATGGCGATCAACACGAACGCGCGCGGCGTCGTTTTATTGAGTTGCAGGAAAAGGGGATCGCAGTTACCTTTGACGAGGTCTTGAACGATCAAAAAGAACGCGACAAGAGCGATGTCGAACGAAAAGTTGGTCCATTGCGCAAAGCCCGTGATGCCGTTGTAGTTGATACGACCGAGATGACGATCGAGCAAGTAAGTAAGCGCATTGTTTTTCTCTTTAAAAAACGATGGCGCGACAATCATAATTATGTATACACGTTCTTTAAGCCAATATTTATGGTTATCTTTAAATTATTATTCCGGATCACCTTTAGCGGACAAGACAATGTTCCGCAACAACAAGGCATGATCGTGGCGAGTAATCATGCCAGTGTGATCGATCCGATTTGTTTGGGATTGGCTTCGCCGCGCCAATTGTCATATATGGCGAAACGAGATCTTTTTAAAGTGCGGTTCTTGGGTTGGCTTATTTCTTTGATCAACGTATATCCGATCAATCGTGAGATCGCTGATACACATGCTTTAAGCGGTGGGTTGAAGATGGTGGATGAGCAAAAGGCGGTTGTTATTTTCCCGGAAGGGACGCGGACGACCGATGGGACAGTAAAGCCAGCACGTAAATATGGTGTTGGATTTATCGCGCTTACAACCGGATGTGTGGTCGTCCCTGCCTATATTAATGGAAGTCATCACGTTTGGCCCAAAGGGGCGAAGAAATTACGTTGCAGTAAGGTTTCGGTTGTTTTTGGAAAACCAGTTACATTTGAAGATATAAATGCCGACGGAAAAGATCGCTATCGATTAGCGACCGCAAAGGTCATGCAGGCGATCATGGCCCTGGAAAGGCACGTTAACGATGGACGTTGAGATCGCAGAACATTCCGGATTTTGTTTTGGTGTCCGTAATACTATAAAAAAAATAGAAGCTACATTGGCATCAGGCGATCATGTAGTGTATTCGATCGGCTTGCCGGTTCACAATGCACAGCTGACAAATAAACTCAAGGAGCAGGGCTTGCGCATTGTCGATTCGATCGATGAGATCAACGATGGGTGTATCATCGTGCGCGCTCACGGATTGCCGCCGTGCGACATTGAAGAGCTCAAAAAAAGAGGGATCGTGATTATTGATGCGACCTGTCCATTTGTTAAAAAAGCCCAAGATATAGCGACCGAGCTTACTAATAGTGGCTATGTAGTGATCGTTTGCGGGGAGCGTAACCATCCCGAAGTAAAAGCACTTGAGGGATGTTTACTCAATAAACATCACGTATGTACTTCGATAAACGATTTGCGTGATATATCGCTCAGCGGTAAAATGGCTCTCATTAGCCAGACGACCCAATCACCGAGCATCTTTCGTGAGGTTGCTCAAGAGCTCGCTCGGTGCGAACTACGTGAGTTAAGAATATTTAATACGATCTGCGAAAGTGTCGAAAAACGGAAAGGTTTTACGATCAACCTGGCCGAACGTGTCGATGTCATGTTCGTGGTCGGGGGGAAGATGAGCTCCAATACCAAGCGTCTCTTTGAGGCAGCTTCGGCATGTAATCCCCATACATATCACATCGAAACAGCGGATGAGATCCAGGATAAATGGCTAAAAAATGCTACCTTGGTAGGTATTTCGGCCGGGGCGTCTACCCCAGACTGGATTGTTCAAGAGGTCGCGAGTCATCTCACAACCCTTTAACCCCAAAAAAGATATATCAATAAAAAAATACCTTTTCTGTTGCTACTCCGCATTATTTTGTTATAATGATACCCTCAAAAATCTATTGGAAGGAGATTTACAATCACTATGTTACTTGAAGGTACAAAAGACGAAGCAGAAAGAAGTATGAACAAAACAGGTTCAAAAAGACAAAGTATTAGCAAAATCGAGAATGACGAGATCAAAGATCTTGATCTAGCAGCGTTGTATAATGAGTCATTCAAGAAGTACGATGAGGGGCAAGTGGTCGACGGCCGGATCGTGGCAATCCGCGAAAAAGAGGTGTTGGTCGATATCGGCTACAAATCAGAAGGGGTAGTGCCGCTGCAGGAGTTCAGCGACCCGAGCGCACTCAATGTCGGCGATGTCGTTCCGGTTCTCTTTGAAAATGCGGAGGATGAGTCAGGGATGATCGTGATCTCAAAACGTAAGGCCGACAGGATACGTTGCTGGGATGACATTATCAGCAATTATCAGGAAGGAAGTGAGATCAACGGCAAGATCTTCAAAAAGGTCAGAGGTGGTTTTATGGTCGACATCGGTATGGAAGCGTTTCTACCAGCTTCACTCGTTGACATTAAACCCACCAGAAATCTTGACCAGTTTTTAGGCTTATCAACGAACTTCAAGATCGCAAAGATCAACTACAAGCGGAAGAATATCGTGCTTTCCCGCAAGGCGTGTCTTGAGGAAGAGAAGAAAGAAGCACGTACCAAGATCCTCGAAGGTATCAAAGAAGGCCAGATCTTGCAGGGGAAGGTTAAAAATATTACCGATTTCGGTGGGTTCATCGACCTCGGTGGTGTGGACGGCCTTTTGCATATCACTGACATGAGCTGGGGTCGTGTTTCTCATCCATCCGAGATCGTTTCATTAGGACAGGACATTGAGGTAATGGTCATTGGCTATGACGAGAAGACGCAACGTGTTTCTCTAGGTTTGAAACAAAAAGAAGCCAATCCGTGGGAACAGGCTGACTCGAAATATCCGGTTAATGCCAAAGTCAAAGGCAAGGTCGTTAATATCTTGCCGTATGGTGCGTTCATTGAATTGGAAAAAGGCATCGAGGGGTTGGTTCACATAAGCGAACTTTCATGGACCAAGCGTATTACCCATCCCTCCGAGATGCTTTCGATCGGGGATGAAGTCGAAGCGATCATTCTCAGTATTGATAAAGATGCCAAGAAGATAGCCCTGGGGCTCAAACAGACCGAGGTCAATCCGTGGTTGATCGTAGAGGAGAAATATGCAGTAGGCTCTGATGTTCAAGGTACGGTCCGTAACATTACCGATTACGGTGCTTTCGTCGAACTTGAGCCGGGTATTGATGGGTTGATACATATTTCTGATATTTCATGGGTTAAAAAGATCAATCATCCGAGAGAAGTATTCAAGAAAAGTGAAAAGATAACCGCTCGTATTCTTTCGGTCGATAAGAACAATCGTAAGATCTCTTTGGGTATCAAGCAGCTTACCAATGATCCGTGGCAGGAACTTTCAAAGTCTTTAACTCCGGGCGAAGTGGTGCAGGGCACTGTCACTAAGGTCGTTAATTTTGGTGTTTTTGTTGACATCAAGAACAACTTGGAGGGTTTGATCCACGTATCTGAGATCCCGGAGAATAAGACAGGTTCGCTTGATCAACATTTTAAGGCTGGGGCGGCATTAAATGTCATGATCCTTAAGGTCGACGTCGACAGTCGCAAGATTGCATTGACCTTAAAGGGTGATATACCGCAAGAGGTTGAAGCTCCTGCTCAAGAGGCAAACGCGCAGGCGGGGTCATCTGGCCAGGAAAATGCAACTACTACTGAGGCAGAAACACCCGAGGATCCCCAGCAGTAAGTACGTGGTAAAACAATTTATCGGTATAACAAAAAAGCCAGTGTCATGCTGGCTTTTTTGTTATCAGCTTCAGTTGCCTTGACTTGCATTTTTATCCCTGTTACAATGCCTTCTAGCGATCAATATAGGAGAGGAAATTTTGTTTTATGAACGTAACACGTGAATTAGAAATATTTAAGGACGGTTTGGTCGATCTCATTTCTGAAGAAGAACTCATCAATAAACTTAATCAATCTGACAAAGAAAAAAGACCCTTAAAGATCAAATACGGCGTTGATCCATCACGACCTGATATCCATTTGGGTCACACTGTGCCACTCAATAAGTTAAGAGCGCTTCAGGAGAGGGGGCATATCGTTGTTTTCTTGATTGGTGATTTTACTGCACGGATCGGGGACCCATCCGGTAAAAATGAAACTCGCCCCATGCTTTCCAATGAAGAAGTGCGCGCAAACGCTGAAACATATCAAGAACAGGTCTTTAAGATCCTCGATAAGAAAAAGACCGAAGTCGTTTATAACTCGGATTGGCTTAATAAGCTTACGCCAGTCGAGTTCTTGGGACTCATGTCGCGGTATACTATTGCGCGTATCCTTGAGAGGGATGATTTTCAGAAACGGTACCAGGCGCAAACTCCGATAAGTTTGCTGGAGTTCATGTATCCTTTGTTGCAAGGGTATGATTCAGTTGTGCTGAAAAGTGATATTGAAGTAGGCGGCACAGATCAAAAGTTCAATTTGCTTGTTGGACGTGAATTGCAGCGTGACTGGGGGATCGAGCCGCAAGTTGTGATGACCCTGCCTATTCTTGAAGGTACCGATGGAACACAAAAGATGAGCAAGTCGCTTAATAATGCGATCGATATTACTTCCGAACCAAATGACATGTTCGGTAAGGTCATGTCGATACCGGATAGTTTGATCATGCGGTATTGGCAGTATGCAACGGGTACAGGCAAGGAAGAGTGTGAGCTCTGGAGGCAAAAACTTGCAGAAGGCGAGAATCCACGGAATGTTAAGGCAGCATTGGGACAGAGGATCGTCGAGCGATATTACGGGACTGGTGCGGCTGAAGAAGCTTTGGCGGAATTTAACCGGATCTTTAGAGAAAAGAACGTTCCGACCGATATGCCTGAGATCAAGATCGAGCCGGGGGAATACAAGGTCGTCGATCTTGTTGTTCAATATGGCCTTTGCGAAAGTAAGGGAGAGGCTAAACGTTTGATCAAGCAAGCTGGATTAAAGATCGACGGAGAAAAGGTTAATGACATTGATATGGTGGTCAAAATTTCCAGCGAAATATTAATTCAGTGCGGCAAACGG
>JAFGJY010000059.1 GCA_016928875.1 Candidatus Omnitrophota bacterium
GTCCACAAGATCACGAAAGACCATGAGGTCTTTGTGCAGTTATGGAGAAAAAAGGTTTCAGCGCGTATCACTCATCGTTTGATCGAGAATATTCGTGCAGGTAATAAGACCCATCATCATGAGGCGAATTTTCCGCCACCGAAAAGCATCATCGAAGTCGAAGTACGAGAGATCCTTAGCTTAGCGGGAAAGAAAACATGAACATGATCGTAGATACTGTTGTAGGTATAGTGCAGGAAGCATATTTTCTGCTCAATAAGATGTCGATCTATCTTCTCTTCGGGTTCATCTTTGCCGGGATCCTGCATATTTTTATGAAGGAAGGTGTGATCGCTAAACATCTGGGCACAAATAGTGTGGGCTCGGTCGTTAAGGCATCATTGTTCGGGATCCCGCTTCCTTTGTGTTCATGTGGCGTTTTGCCGGCGGCCTTATCGCTTAAAAAAGAAGGGGCGAGCAACGGTGCTGTGCTTGCATTTTTGATCTCAACCCCGACCACGGGTGTTGATTCCATACTGGCAACATATGCATTACTGGGCGGATTGTTCGCGACCTATCGCGTTATCGCGTGTTTTCTTGCCGGGCTCTTAGCCGGGATGATCGGTAATTTCTTTTATAAGAATGAACCATCTTCCGATATGAGCGTTACGAACGATGCGCAAAAATGCAAATTATGTGAAGATGAAGAATGCGCAACGAAGAGGCACAATTTAGTTGATAAGATCAAAGGGGTATTTAGCTATGCATTCCAAGATCTCCTGGATGATGCGGGTGCGTGGCTTATCGTCGGATTGCTTCTCGGCGGCGCGATCGCATATTTTGTCCCTGAAGATATGGTGACCAATTATCTGGGTTCTGGTTTTCAAGCCATGGTGATCATGTTGCTAGTCGGTATTCCGATGTATGTATGCGCGACCGGATCGATCCCGATCGTTGCTTCACTTATGCTCAAAGGCATGAGCCCCGGTGCCGCATTTGTTTTTTTAATGGCCGGCCCGGCCACAAATTCAGTTGCGCTTACCGTTATTGCCAAACAGATGGGCAAGAAAGCGGTCATCATTTTCATCGGTTCTGTGATAATAAGCAGCCTTGCGTTGGGTGCTGTGCTTGATCTGGTATGGTCATATTTTGATTTTGATCTTGTAGATCATATTATGCATCATAGCGCAACCATCCCAGCCTGGCTTGAAGTAGGTGCCAGCATATTCTTGATAACTGCAATTATAATGAATACTATCCGCAAAAAGGCTCATCACACCACTCACCCCTAGACAATGATCATAACTCATTTAATATTATCAAGTTAAGTATATATTAGATAATATTTGACAAGACAGTTTAATGTGTTAAAATAATCATCATTAACATGGTCATGTTAGTAATGTATATAAAGGAGCATTAAATCATGAGAATTTCGGCGCGGTGTGATTATGCATGTAAAGCCCTCGTAGCGTTAGCGCTTCATTGGCCATCCGAAGAGCCATTATCAATACAAACGATCTCCGAATCGCGCGATATTCCGTTGCGCTATCTCGTCCAGATATTGATCCAATTAAAGCGGGCGGGGATCGTGATAAGTGTACGGGGAAAATCGGGTGGATACGTTCTCGGAAAAGCGCCGCAAAAGATAACGCTTGGCGAAGTGGTCCGCAATGTTCAAGGCCCTTTGCTTACCGTTGAGCAAGAGAATAACAAACAGGATGTGATCTTGAACGCGATGTGGTCCGATATAGCGCATTTTCTTGACCATGAAATGGACAAGGTCAATTTCGAGAGTTTGACGAAGCGCTATAAGAAACGAGAATCGGCAGAGATGTACTATATATAGCCGGGTTTCTTCTTGACGTCATTGCGATGAGCGTAGCGACGCGGCGATCTCAGAATTGTCATCCTGACGGCCTGTCCTCGCATCTTCGTTTTCGCCAGAAAGCGGCAGAGGAATGTCAGGATCTAGAAGCCGAAACAAGTTCGGCATGACACGTCTGGAGATTGCTTCGGCCAATGCTTTTGATCGGCCCCGCAATGACGGCAGTGAGTTATAAGGAATAACACGAGGATAAAAAATAATTTAAGAACGAGTTGATAATGAAAAAAAAGAAAGTGGCAGTTGCTATGAGCGGCGGGGTCGATTCATCGGTCGCGGCGTGTTTGCTTAAGGAAGAAGGCCGGGAGGTCATCGGCTTTACGATGAAGACATATTCGCCAACTGATGGTAGTGGCAGGTCGCGGCCTGTCCCTACGTTAAATGAAAAAGCGATCGAGGATGCAGCGGCGGTAGCTCACATGATCGGCATAGAGCATTTCGTGGTAGATGTAGAGCGGGAATTCAAAAAACATGTGCTCGATAATTTTTGTAGTGAATATCTGAAGGGCCGGACGCCGAACCCGTGCGTTGTATGTAACGAAAATGTAAAATTCGGGGTGTTGTTTAAAGAGGCGATAAAGCATAACGCGATGCTCGCGACCGGGCATTATGTGAAAATAGAACATTGTGATACAACCGACACCTTTTTTCTTAAACGGGGGGTCGATCGTGAGAAAGACCAATCATATATGTTGTACCGTCTCGATCAGGAACGAATGTCGCGCTTGATCATGCCCATGGGATCGTTACTTAAAGATGACGTGCGCCGAATGGCGCGCGAGCGCAAACTTCCGATCGCCGAGCGCTTAGAGAGCCAAGATATATGTTTTGCCGAGGCCAAGGAATACATGCGGTTTAAGAATGAGGTCGTGCCGCAGCGGACCAAGCCGGGAGTGATAAAAAATTCAAAAGGTGAAATACTTGGCACGCACAAAGGGATAACCAATTATACGATCGGACAGCGGCGCGGGCTCGGCATTGCAGCACCTGAACCACTGTATGTGATCAGAATTGACATTGACACTAATGAAATAATAGTAGGATATAAAGATGAATGTTTTAAACGCGAACTTATTGCTGATAACGTGCATTTTATGTCGGGAAAGCCGCCGGCAGGCAGCTTCCAGGCAAAGGCCAAGATTCGGTATTTGCATGAAGAAGCTGACGCAATTGTTGATCAGCGTGAAGACAATAAGATTTTAGTACGTTTTTTTGAACCGCAAAAAGCCATAACACCCGGACAATCCGTGGTCTTTTATGATGGGGATACTGTTCTGGGCGGCGGTGTCATCGAGAAAAGCTTGTAATGATGAAAATACGATTTAATATAACGTTAATACAAATAGTGTTGATCGTACTTATCGGGATCACATTGATCCTGCTTGAGAAAGAGAGCGAGGCAATGGATACGAACCGTCTCATAGATGAAAAAAGCCCTTACCTCTTGCAACACGCGCACAATCCGGTCCAGTGGTATCCGTGGGGAGAAGAGGCCTTCACGCGCGCGCGCGAGGAAGATAAGCCTATTTTCCTGTCGATCGGGTATTCGACCTGTCATTGGTGCCACGTAATGGAGCGGGAATCGTTCGAGAACGCGGAGATAGCGCGCCTGCTGAATGAGAATTTTATAGCGATCAAGGTCGACCGCGAAGAACGGCCCGATATCGACCACATTTATATGAACGCAGTGCAGCTGATGACCGGTTCCGGTGGATGGCCGCTCTCGGTTTTTATTACCGCGGACGGAAAACCGTTTTACGGGGGGACCTATTTTCCGCCCGAAAGCCGGTTCGGCATGCCGGGATTTGCGGACCTTTTGCAGGCGATCATGCAAGCCTGGCAGAATGAGCGCGCGAACCTGATCACCTCGAGCACAACGATCCTTGAGGCCCTTCAAAATCTTTCTATTAGCGATAAAGACGTTATCAAAAAATTATCCCCCGAAGATATCCAGAAAACATATCTTGAACTACGCGACCAATTCGATAGTGAACACGGAGGGTTCGGCACGGCACAAAAATTTCCGATGGGGCACAGCCTTTCCTTTTTAGTGCGGTATTCTGATGCACAGAAGGACAAAGTTTCTCTGGCTCTGGCCACAAAAACATTGAATGCGATCGCCGCAGGCGGTATCTATGATCATATCGGAGGGGGGATCCATCGCTACGCGAGCGATCCGGCCTGGCGCATTCCGCATTTCGAGAAGATGTTGTATGATCAAGCCCTGATCGTGCGTGCATATCTCGAGGCCTATCAGGTCACACGCGATGAACGGTATGCCGCAGTGGCGCGCGAGATATTTGATTATGTACTGCGAGATCTGCGTGATAGACGCGGCGGATTTTATTCCGCGGAAGATGCGGACAGCCTCGTTCAAGGGGCGGCCGGGCCTGAGGCAGAGGGCGAAGGAGCGTTCTATGTGTGGCGTTATGATGAAGTCGCGGACGTTCTTAATAAGAAAGAACGTAAATTATTCACGTATTTATACGGGGTTGAGAAAAACGGCAATGTCGAGGCCGATCCACAGGGAGAATTTGTGGGTGAGAACATACTGTATCAGGCCCGGACATTGGATGAGACGGCCGATAAATTCAATTGCACGCGCGAAGAGCTGAACATTCAGCTCGCAAATATAAAGAACGCGCTTTTTAAGGTCCGGGCGAAGAGGCCGCGGCCGCACTGTGATGATAAAGTATTGACTGACTGGAACGGGCTTATGATCGCCTCTCTCGCCTATGGGTCGCGGGTCCTTGCTGACGATCGTTATCGTGAAGCGGCGGAGCAATGCGCGCAATTCATTCTCAGCGAAGTAATGCTGCCTGATGGTATGGTCTTTCATCGTTGGCGCGAGAATGAAGCCGCGATAGACGGCTTCATCGATGACCACGCCTCCTTGCTGTGGGGATTGCTCGAGCTCTATGAAGCGACGTTCAAGGCCACCTACCTTGACCATGCCCTTAAGATCGCACGGGTCATGATCGCGCGGTTTTGGGACGATGAGAACGGCGGGTTCTTTTTGAGCAGCCGGCAGGGCGAGCTGATCGTACGCGGCAAGGATTTTCGTGACGGCGCGCTCCCTTCGGGAAATTCGGTCGCAGCGTATTCATTCATTCGATTAGCCCGGTTGACCGGCAACAGCGAATGGGCACGGTATGCGGAACGCATATTTAGCGTGTGCGCGCATGACGTGGCATTGGCGCCATCGGCATATACGCACCTGATCGCTGCGTATCAGTATTATGCCGCGGAGCCGACCGAGATCGTAATCGCCGAAGGAGAGGCGCGCGATCGCGGCAGGGAATTCGTGGAGTATCTTGATCAGACATTTTTGCCGAACGCGGTGCGCATTCTGCGTCCGGCTGATAACGATGAATACGAGGCCGTTAAACAGATCATTCCGGGCGCAGAACAATATCCGGCGCAGAACGGGAAGACGACCGTGTATGTGTGCAAGAACTTTGCGTGCTTGCCGGCCGTAACGAGCGTACAAGCACTGAAAGAGACATTATATCCGCCATGCGAAGAGGTAACAGAATAATACACGCAGTGATCATAGCATTGTGGTGCGTGATCATTTCATATCAAAGTTATGGAGAAGAGGGAGCGGTGAACGCAACAGTGCACGAGAAAACAAAACATACCCGCGAGAAGGTGGCCGGCGGCCGCAGAGCGGTCGATCCGGCTAGCAAACCGGATGTATTTAAATATTATTCCGGAGAAAAGGTCCTGCTTGCAAAAGAATTCGACCGGACAATGCCGAGTTTGCGTAATGTGCTCATGGGCGATGTGGCCGTGCACGATGCGCGCTTGACATTGAACGATCTTTCATACATTTTATATCATACCAACGGCATCACGCGGCAGGCGGGAGGGCTTGGCATGAAATATTATTTTCGTGCGGCTCCCTCAGCCGGTGCATTATATCCGACCGAGATCTATGTCGCGATACGTGACGTTGAGGGGACCCAGAAAGGATTATATTATTATTCGGTCAAGGACGATGCGCTTTATCTGGTCCGGGCCGGGGATGTGGCCAAAGAGATCATTGATAGTTCGGGGACAGAAGTTTCGCCTGAGCTCATTTCGGCGCTCGTGATATTTACAGGCATAGCCCACAGGACAATGTGGAAATATGGCGAGCGGGGTGCGCGATACGTATCTCTGGATACCGGGCATGCAGCCGCCAACAATGTGCTGATCGGAAATGCGCTGGGTCTCACGGTCCGGGTAAATACACATTTTAATGCGGCCTCGGTAGCGCACGCGCTTGATGTGAACATTAATGAGGAACAGCCCTATGTGATCACAGCACTTCTTAAAAACAAGCAGTCGATCGAGACAAAGGGAAACGTGACGTTGCGGAGTGATACGGGCAGGGGGAACGGCATTGCATTGCCGCCGGTACGGCCTGAGGGGAAGACCGAGCTCGATAATGTGATCCGCGACCGGAGATCACAGAGAGTTTTTAGCGGTGAACGTATTTCTTTACATACTGCAGCGGACATTTTATTCAATACAGCGGGATTTTTGGGCCGGGCATCGTACACCCGTTCGATCTGGGATGATGGCACAACAATGCCGTTACGATTATACGTTATCATACATAATGTCGAGACGCTTAAGAACGGGCTTTATGAATATGATCCCAAGGCCCATGCTTTACACAGTATCACGACCGCTGATCTGGAAGGGCCGTTAAGCGAAGCGTGTATGGGTCAGCGGTTCGTGGGTAAAGCTAATATTGCCGTGATCAAAACGATCTCTACCGCATATCTTGATAAGGGAGAGCACGCTTATACCGATGCGCACATCATTGCGGGCGCCCTCGGTGAGAATGCGTACTTGGCCGCGGAGTCATATGGGTTAGGCGCTTGCGGGATCGGTGCATTTTTCGACGATGAGGTCAATCAACTGCTTGGTATAGATCCAGCACAGGAAACGGTTGTGTATATCACGGCCATCGGAGCAGTATAAGGTCGGTGCAATAGTATGTCCCCCCTTTTAAGGGGGGTACGGGGGATTTTGCGTACAACTACCATATTGGTTCTCAAAACCCCCCTGCGACTTCGTCGCTTTCCCCCCTCACAGAGGGGGGACGTAACGTTTAAAGTTTATTTATGATTTACAAATAAAAAAGGAGATACAGCCATGGCAATAGCACATAACATTACGGAATTGATCGGCAATACGCCGATGGTCAAACTGAACAAAGCCTCGGCAGCCACGGGCGCGACGATCATCGGTAAGCTTGAATCAAAGAATCCGTGCGGCAGTGTCAAGGACCGCATCGGCCTTAGCATGATAAAAAGTGCCGAACAAGAGGGAAAGATCACGAAAGGTACGGTGATCGTCGAGCCGACCAGCGGGAATACGGGGATCGCGCTCGCTTTTATCTGCGCGCAACGCGGATATAAATTGGTCCTTACGATGCCCGATACGATGAGCGTCGAGAGACGGAATTTGCTTAAAGCGTTCGGTGCGGAACTCGTTCTTACCGACGGGGCCAAGGGCATGAAAGGCGCGGTCGAGAAGGCCGAGGAACTTGTAGCGCACACAGCGAATAGTTTTATGCCGCAGCAGTTCAACAATCCCGCCAATCCCGGGGTCCACCGCACAACAACGGCACCTGAAATATGGGAAGATACCGGCGGAAAAATAGATATCTTTGTCGCGGGGGTGGGGACGGGAGGTACGCTCACGGGAGTCGGTGAATTCTTGCGGGAAAAGAAACCCTCAGTCAAGATCATTGCCGTCGAGCCGCACGATTCGGCGGTGCTTTCGGGCGGGGCCGCGGGGCCGCATAAGATCCAGGGCATCGGCGCGGGCTTTGTGCCGCAGGTCCTGGATACAAAATTGTACGATGAGATCATTCAAGTGAGCAACGAGGACGCCTTTGAGGTGGCCAAGCAGCTTGCGCGTGAAGAGGGCCTTTTGGTCGGGATATCGGCCGGGGCCAATGTCTTTGCCGCGACCGAGATCGCAAAACGGCCGGAAAATAAAGGCAAGTTGATCGTGACCATCTTGTGCGATACAGGAGAACGTTATTTAAGCACGCCGCTCTTTACGGAATAAAAAAGTAGACGATATAATATGTCCCCCCTTTTAAGGGGGGCTAGGGGGGTTTTGCGTACAACTAACGTATTGGTTCTTAAAACCCCCCATCCCGCCTTTGGCGGGATTTCCCCCCTCGCAGAGGGGGGACGTAACGGACATAAGAGTCGAACATTGGGGGACACACACTTTTTTTGTGTGTCCCCGATGTCGCTCCCTTCGGCATCTTATCCTTTCCAGCCGTCATTGCGGGCATAAAGGTTAAAAAGTGTTGCTGCCTAAATTTGTAATATGCTTATAATGAACAAGATAGATTAA
>JAFGJY010000060.1 GCA_016928875.1 Candidatus Omnitrophota bacterium
GGCATATTGCATCTTTGAACATATTTATTTTGCGCGGCCGGATTCAGTGGTTTTCGGGCAACCGGTAGCTGAAGTTCGTGAACGGTTGGGTATGGCACTCGCAAAACGGCATCCGGTCGATGCGGATATGGTTATATCAGTACCGGACTCGGGCAATTTTGCAGCGCTTGGTTTTTCTAAAGCGTCGGGTATTCCCTTCGGCATAGGATTTACGCGAAATCATTATATCGGTCGTACATTCATCAATCCGGTCCAGGACCGGCGCAGTTTTAAGGTCAAGATCAAATTAAATCCGATACAGACATTGGTTAAGGGCAAGCGTTTGGTGGTCGTTGACGATTCGATCGTCCGCGGGAATACATCGCGCTCACGGGTGCAAGTGCTGCGTCAGGCGGGGGCGAAGGAGATCCATCTCAGGATAAGTTGTCCTCCGCATAAGAACCCGTGTTTTTACGGAATAGATTTTCCGAGCAAAGAAGAATTGCTTGCTAATAAGCAATCCTTCTCTGAGATCGAGAAATACATCGGTGTCGAGAGTTTGGGGTATCTCACGACCGAAGATCTTATGATCGCGGTCAGGGCTGAGGGTAATCCGTGTTTTTGTATGGCATGTTTTAGCGGAGAATATCCTGTTAAAGCCGAGGACGGCCTTAATAAATTTTCAATGGGCGATTCTGACGTAATGGCCTAAGAGAAAGGATAGATGTCATTATGCAAAGCAAAAGAAAGGTAAAGATACTGGTCGTCGGCTCCGGAGGGCGTGAACATGCGCTCGTTTGGAAGATCCGCCAAAGTGAACTCGTTGAAGTGGTATATGCTGCGCCGGGCAATGCCGGTATGCATACGATCGCAGAATGTGTGCCGATCGACGTAATGGACATCGAAGGACTGGTGAAATTTGCCAAAGATCGATCGATCGATCTTACGGTCGTCGGGCCTGAGGCGCCGCTGGTGGCAGGGATCGCAGATCGATTTCAGCAGGAAGGCTTGTTGCTGTTCGGGCCGAACAAAAGTGGCGCACAGCTCGAGGGTAGCAAGGTGTTCAGCAAAAATATGATGAATGCGGCCGGCGTGCCGACCGCAAAACACGAGGTCTTTACCGAGGTTGCTCAGGCCAAGGAGTACATCATTAAGTCCGAGCCGCCATTCGTGATCAAAGTCGATGGATTGGCCGCAGGCAAAGGCGTTATTATTGCGCATTCAGCCGCAGAGGGCATTGAAGCGATCAACGGGATCTTAAGCGGGCATAGTTTCGGTGATGCCGGCAAACGGATCATTATCGAAGAATATCTGGAGGGTGAAGAGCTTTCCGCGATCGTTTTTACTGACGGAGAAAATGTATTGCCGCTGGTGACATCACAAGATCACAAGCGTGCCTACGATCATGATGAAGGGCCGAATACCGGCGGGATGGGGGCAGTCTCTCCTTCACCGCTTGTAAGTCAGGATGATGTAGCGGTGATCGTCAATAAAGCGATCGTGCCGATCATCCGTGAATTCAAGCACCGCGCGATCACGTTCCGAGGCGTCATCTATGCGGGGCTCATGATCACCAAGAAAGGGCCGATGGTGCTCGAATATAACGTCCGTTTCGGGGATCCGGAGATACAGGCGATCATTCCTCGGTTACGGAGTGATATTGTGCCATTGCTGTTCGAGGTTGCGTTGGGCGAGATAACTATGGATTCACTGAGTTGGGATGCGCGGCCGTGTACAGCGATTGTCATGGCATCCAAGGGATATCCGAATGAGTATGAGAAAGGTGCGGTCATCGAAGGCTTGGAAGGTGTTAATACAAGCGAGGTCACTGTTTTCCATGCCGGCACAAAATTCAATCAAGAAGGCAAGGTGGTGACGAATGGTGGACGCGTGTTGGCGGTTTCAGCTCTTGGAGATAATTTAAAGGATGCACAACAGAAAGCGTATCAGGCTATAGAGAAGATCAAATGTGATGATCTGTTCTTTCGTACGGACATCGGTGAGAAAGCAATCCGCGGTTGCGAACACGTCTAATTGACATGATGACGTGATATATGGAGAGTAGCGACATATATCACTTGTCAGAATGTCATCCTGAGCGAAGCGAAGGATCTAGTGTAAGAAAAATGTCGAAAGATTGATCGTTGAGGCTGAAAGCTCATTTAAATTTAGGAGGACGATATGGCTATTAAGGTTGCAGTACTTATGGGCAGTGATTCTGATCTCGGTATAATGGAAAACACCTTTAAGGCACTTAAAGAATTCAAGATAAGGTTTGACGTGAAAGTGTTGTCTGCGCACAGGACGCCGCATCAGGTGGTGAGATATATCAAGGCAGCTGAGAAAAAAGGCGTAAAGGTTTTCATTGCAGGAGCAGGCGGTGCGGCACATTTGGCCGGCGTCGTAGCGTCTCATACAGTGTTGCCGGTTATCGGCGTGCCGATCGACGCAACGCCGCTGAAAGGACTCGATGCGTTACTTGCAACGTGCCAAATGCCTCCGGGTGTTCCCGTGGCTACTGTAGCGGTCGGTAAAATGGGGGCGTATAATGCCGGGTTGCTGGCAGTACAATGTCTCGCGATCGCAGATAGAAAACTTGCCCGGGCATTGGTACAGTACAAAAAGACCATGGTAAGCACTGTGGTGGCCAAGGATAAAAAAGTCCAAAAAACGATCAAGAAGTAATATTTCAACTTCGCATGCGTGACAGTTATGATACGGTTTGAGACGACAAATGGTGTTTTGCAGGATAAAGAGGTTCAGCAGATCGTTACGGCCTTAAAGCAGGGTGCGGTGATCGCGTTCCCGACGGAAACCGTATATGGGATAGGATGCCTCGTAGATCAAAGTCCGGCGATCGATAAAATTTACGCTATTAAAGACCGCAAGAGTTCAAAGCCGCTTTCTCTACACATCAGCTCGCGTGACATAGTACAGAAATATATCAAACGCGTGCCGACATATTTCGGGGCCTTTGTTGCTGCATTTTGGCCCGGTCCGGTGACAGCGATATTATATGACGAACAAAAACAGACCGCTGGGTTCCGTTATCCTGATTGTCCGGTCGCATTGCAGCTTATAGAGGCGTGCGGCGGGAAAATATTCGCGACAAGCGCTAATGTGAGCGGTGCGCGGTCTCCGATATCGGCTAACGACGTGATCAATTCGTTCGGATCCGTCATTGATATCCTCGTCGATGGCGGGACAACACGGTTTAAAACTGATTCGACCGTTGTTATATTGAGCGACGACGGCGGGGATATTGTGCGGCGCGGTGCGAATGCCGAAGGCGTGCAGGATTTTTTTAATGCATTACACACACCTCAGAAGGACACAAGGCCAATGAAACATATTCTTTTCGTGTGTACCGGAAATACCTGTCGGAGTCCGATGGGTGAGGGGTGGTTGAGATGGTATTTGAAAAGTATCGGTAAAGACCACCTCTTTCAGGTCGAGAGTTGCGGTGTGTATGCGTGTGATGGCATGACCGCATCGTCCGGTTCACTTAACAAGATGAAACAAGAAGGAATCGATATCGCCGCGCATCGGTCACAATCGGTTTCACGCTCAATGATCGAACGCGCGGATGTGATCTTTTGTATGTCATTTGTTCACAAGAAAGAAATATTGAATTTTGCACCTAAAGCCGAAGACAAGATCGTTGTGCTAAATGTCGATGACCCGATCGGCTTCGGTGGCGATGTTTATCAGAACTGTTTTAACAATATCGTTACCGGGATCAAAGAACACCTGGATATTATCTTGAAAATGGCTCAATAGAGAGTAAAGCAATTTACACGGAGGCGTTATGGCTAAGAATATAAAGGTATTTATCGGGTCAGATCATGGGGGGTATGACCTAAAAGGATCACTGATCACTTCGTTGATGGAACGGGGCTTCGATATTGTGGATCGAGGGACTAATTCGAAAAAGAGTTGTGATTATCCGGATTTTTCGTTTGCAGTGGCAGAAGATGTCAGAACGAACCCGGGTAGCTTTGGAGTGCTCGTTTGTACGACCGGTGTCGGGGCGTCGATGTGCGCCAACAAAGTGAAAGGTATACGTGCCGCATTGTGCATCAACAAGGACCAGGCGATAATGTCGCGTCGCCACAATGATGCTAATGTCATTGTGTTCGGCGCAAAATATACTTCCCCTGAAGAAGCACTGGAGATGTTCATGGCTTGGGTCAATGAGCCGTTCGAAGGCGGACGCCATCAACGGCGGGTCGATAAGATCAACGAACGCGGATAATATGAACAATGTCGGACAGCCAGTAAGACGATCGCACTTCGTTTTTGACGGCAGGGAAGATGAATGCCTTACGATCGAGATCTATCCTACCATGCAATGTCCGGTCGGATGCGCATATTGTGATCGCGGTAACGAGCGGTCGCGGCTTGAAGATTTTAGTGATATTCGGCAGCTCTGCGAGAATTTGCTCGATGATGTTGCCCGGGTACGGTTTCGGATCTCAGGCGGTGAGCCGACGTTCTACCCCCACATCAACGAAATGATCACCTATTTGCACGATTATGCGCCCGATCAGAAGATCGAACTCGTTACGAACTTACTCGCGATCGAGCGTGTGAAGATAGAATTAATGCAACATCTTGTTTTTATGATATCGGTATATCCTGATACGATCGAACAACTGCGCGATCATCCTTTTCGCAAGGCATTTTGGGAGAATATTGTCAGGCAGCCACTTAAGGTGACGGTGACCGAACACGAAGACTTGGAGCACTACGGGACGCAACTGAAGCAGGATTTTGATACATGCTGGTGTTTTGCGCCGGTGTTATTATGCGGAACACGTAAAGTATACCCGTGCTGCCGGGCGCATCGTTTGGAGCAAATGTACGGCGCGTGTTATCACTATATGGTCGATACCGAAGGATTATTTGAAAAATTGGAGGCATTGGTGCGAGAGCGAAACATGTGCCAAAAATGTCCGCGTCTCTACGCTGATAGCCGTAAAATCCCATTAGCAACGAAATGATAGTTGAGTATTCTTAAACAGGAGTAGAGCGGATGAACATCAAGAGCTTAAAAGAATTTGATCCTGATATTTATCAGGCGATCAAAGAGGAAGTATTACGTCAGCA
>JAFGJY010000061.1 GCA_016928875.1 Candidatus Omnitrophota bacterium
AGCTTACAGGTTGCCTGCCCGACTTTTACAAAGAAGTTAGCATGGCCGCGTTTTTCTCCTGCGTCTCCGGGTTCGGTCATTTGAAATACTTCTTTAAGATGCACAACGTCTTCCGAAAGCCCTCGAATGGTACAGGCCTTACCGCTCTTTTTCTGTCGTTCCTCGACAGCGATCAAAAAGCATATCCCTGCGCCATCACAATAGTCAAGAGCCGCCGCATCGATCATAAGGTGCTGTGGAGCATGCGTATCGATCAAGGCCATAGTTTCATTCCACACATGTCCCGTATTTTTTACATCAAGATCCCCTGAAAGCAAAAGTTCCACACGCTCAGGTGACTGGGCCACCACCGTAAGAACGGATGTTATTCGCGCTTTTATCCTTTCGTTGATCACAATAAGAACTCCTGGTTAAAAACCATCGCGTTAGTACATTAATCCTTGTTCAAAGGCCCGATCGCGATGACTTTTGTGAAACTTCCATTCCATAATCCTTGCGGGCCCGTATTGTTCGCATCAAATTTCCCGACGACACCGCATACTTGCATATCAAGACCATCAACACGTGACTGCATCGTCTCGTCCACGTACAGCCATAATCCATTTTTGGTCAGTTCATATTCTGCATCAGACTTGGTAAGATACACCGCAACCCCTTTTGCTGAGAGCCGCACATGACCGATGACCCTGACGACGGAATCATGGAAGCGAAAGGGATTGGCGATCAAGTTAATGATCGAAACATACCTGACATTCAGGTTTTGATCTGTTTGAGGTTCTGTTTGCGAATACGTGGCTTGAAACATGCTGGTGAGAAGGATAAAACAGATCGTGCAACACATGACCTTAAAAGAAGTTCCAGTCATTAGACACCCCCCGTGGATAAAGATACCATCACATTTTAATAATGACAACTCATTAGCATCTTAAACATTTACAGGATGTTACGTAGGGAAGGATAATTATAAAGTATTAGGCGGAATAATCAAGCTAAAATATATTTATACTAATTAATAGTGATCTCTGGGATCAATTCTCTAACATACTTGTTTGAACCTGTTTGTTTTACAAATATCAAATCTGATTCTCGGAACCAATATATCCGGTTGAAATATTTAGATAGCATACCGAGGTCCGGCCCCCAGTCGATACGGTACGCTCGTGTCGTAGTACCATTAATACTTACCGTATCGATGCCTTTATTTTGTGCGACCATTTGATACAACTGCAAGGTATCACTGCGCAAGGTCCAGAATTTAACTTTTTTATCCCCTGACTTTATAAAGCGCATAAGCTCGATCTTGGGGTTGGCAAAATACTGATACTTATCATATTTGACGGATTTATCGACCTCCTTGCCTTTTAACGTCCCCTTGATCGCGAGTTCTTTGCCGGAATTTATCACTTTGAAGTTCGTGCCTTCTGCTTCGAATATCCGGCCCCATTCCGTACACATGCCTTCGATATTGTAAAAATATTCTGATATTTCCTTAGCTGATTCATTGGTATTGTCCCAGATGAACCATCCGCGTCCGTCATCAAGGGTATCAATAATGAATTTACTATTATCTACCAGCCGGCCTGATTTCTCCTCGTAGCGCTTATAGAAATATGTTTCGCTCGCATACGTTGATGAAACCATAAATAGCATTATCAATCCACCGCAAAACCACTTCATTCTCTTTCCCTTTTCTGCTTATGGGCTGACTCATCAACTCCCACGCCCATACGCTTGTCCTGCCGCAGGCAGTGACGTGTTATTTTGTGAGGAAGCAATAAAACGAAAGAGGACGGAGCTCTATTCGGGGAAAATGCCAAATAGCGCTCCGTCCCCTTTTTTACGTTGATCCTCCTCGTTCGACAGGCGTTCGCTGCATTATGTAATATCCGCCTGAAAGCGCAACGATAATACTTGCGATACCGATCAATGCCAGAGGACTTACCTCCGATAGGCGGATGAGTACGACCTGTCGCGCGATAGCGAGCATAGCAATATAATAAACGATCCGCAGGTGTTGATATTTGCCGATAACATATCCCTTTATCGAAGTCAATATTTCGAGCCCGATCATTATCACAAAGACAAATCCAAATACATCGACGAGGTCCTCAGCCCCGAAAAAGAGCAAAGGTTGATCAACAAGTTGCATGATAACCACAAGGGCCAACTCAACCGTCCCGAAAAATATCGCGACCAATAAAATAAACAATACAATGGCCACTATCGCATACTTAAACCGTTCGGTCAATGTGAGCATGCTCTTCCTCCTTTTTTTTACCCTTCACTTATGTAAAGATATAAATTACATCCCTTGCGTAAGTTTTATTAGAAAACATCCATTTATACAATATCTTCATGTACTAGTATATCTCACGCAAGACATATCTCAAATCAAAATCGCATATGAAACGCATACAAATATAACACCGGACATTTTTCAACGGCTTGTGTTTGGCATTTATTTCAACTCTTTCACCATCACCTTATCCCGACCGCTTGTCTTTGCGTCATACAAACACGCGTCGGCTTCCTGGATCATGACCATCAACGTCTCTTCGATCTTTTCTGTGATCACGCCGTAACATAATCCGATACTTATCGTGACAGATGCCATTGTCTTGGTACGTTCGTTCACAAGTTGGCGTATATTTTCAGCAACTGCTTCTATAAAATTTTTGTCGATCGATGAAAAATAGACGATAAATTCATCGCCACCATACCGGCCGCTTATATCCGATGTTCTGATATGTAACTTCAGGACATCTGCGAACGCTTTCAGAATATCATCGCCTACTATATGCCCCCTTGTATCATTGATCGATTTAAAATTATCGATATCCAACATCATCACCGCAACGGTGAATTGATTTCTTTGCGCCAAATATGCCAACGGCTTTACCGCATCAAAAAAACCACGGCGATTAAATACGCCGGTAAGCGGATCGACCAAACTTTGCTTTGCCAGTGATTTATTTTCATTCCATAAACGCTTCAGCACATCTGCTAAAAGTTGCAGATCAGGCGCATCTTTGCCGTATTTCATGAGTGCGTTCATGAATTTATTTATATGTCCTTCGTACTTATCAGCCGGATTGATCGTGGTCTGTGGTTTTTTTGTGAAATTAAACAAACTGGTGAATGCCTGATGCAGCATGAAGAATTCAATCCTGAACGCCGCAAGAAAATCATTTTCAACGCTCGGAGCTTTATGCGCATTGTCGTATAATTCTTCCACTTTAACTTTTATGGCGGCTAATTCATCTCTTACTTCATCCGGGTCATTGAACATATCCGGCACAAGATCGTTCTTGGCTAATTGCAACAGCTCTTCCCAATAAAGCACATGTTCACTTTCGTCCGCAGCCATATCTTCCCAGAACTCTCGCAGTTCTTTATCCTCAGTCCTTTTGCAGAATTCACGGTATATGATATGTGCTTTTTGATCGAGCTCAAGACACAACCCGATAATTTCGCTCAATGTACCTTTCGCCATTATAAAAACATCCTTTCACATTCTTTTTAACCACTTGTTAACTAAAATAGTTCACGACCACAGGTAAAAGCGGGAGATCTGCTTCTAAAAAATCATATGCCCGTAATTTTTCCACTTCGACCCATTTAAGTTCATCATGATCAAGAGAACTGATATTATCCGTATCAGCAGTACAATGATACAAAAACAACCGCACTTCTAACCCATTGTAATTATGCACGTTGGAATCGATCAAACGGTTAACTTCAATACGGACCCTGCATTCTTCGAAGAGCTCTCGAACAAGACACTCTTCATCGGTCTCCCCGTCCTCGCATTTCCCGCCGGGGAATTCCCATTTATTGGCGAAACGCTTCTCGTCTTTACGTCTTTTTCCGATGAGAACTTTACCGTCTCGCTCGATCGCCGCGGCTATTACGCGCATGTGCTGTACTCCTTAAATAATCCTATTTCGACTCTAATAAATTACGTCCCCCCTTGCAAGGGGGGAAATCCCGCCAACGGCGGGATGGGGGGTTTTAAGAACGATGTTCTTTGTCTGCAAAACCCCTCGGTTTCGCCTACGGCGAAACCACTCCCCTTAAAAGGGGAGACGTACATTATTTACTTGTGCTTGCCCCTATTTTTTCTTCCCAACCTCAAACGCCTTCGCCAGATATTTCCCTATCGCAAAATAACTTTGCGATGCGTGATCATAGATAAACGGTTCTGTCTTTGCAATATCGGGTACGTTATCTTTTATCTTTGCTTCGTCGACCTTTATATCTTTGATCTCGCCCACAAATAATGTATGCAAACCGATCTCAAGGGTATGGATCAATTCGCATTCAAGCGTCATTGGAAATTCTTCAATGATCGGTGCATTGACGATCGTGCTCTTTACCGGCGTAAGACCGGTCTCTTTGAACTTTTTTACGCTTCTCCCCGAATAGATCCCGACATAATCCGCCTCTTTTACATACGTAACAGACGGGATGTTAACGGTAAAAGCCTTATTGTTCACGATATTATGATGCGTGTATGTCGCACTACGCAGCGAAACCTGAACGCACGGCGGCTTACTGCAGCAGATCCCGCCCCATGCTGCATTCATCATATTCGGTACTCCTTTTTCATCATACGTACCGATGATAAAGACAGGACATGGTTGTACTAATGATTGCGCTCCTATTGATCGTTTCATCTTTCCTCCTTTATATTGTAGGGTCAAGGGTCAAGGGGCAAGGGGCAAGGGTCATGGGGCAAGGGGCAAGGGGCTCTCTCGTCGTCATTGCGAGGGAGCCACGCGACCGAAGCAATCTCAGTTACATGTCGTCCCCGCGAAAGCGGGGATCTAGGAACCGAGATCCCGGATAAGCCTTTGGCTTTCCGGGACGACATAGAAGTTTTGGATTCCCTTGCCCCTTGCCCCATGACCCTCTTTTTACCATACTCCCGCTATTTGATAATTACACGCAGGACATTTTCCTGCCTTGATCTTGTTCTCTTCGCTAAACATGTACATACGTTTGACCAAAAATTCTCCGCAACCGGGACAATATGTATCAGCCCCTTCAGTCACATTACCCATGTACACGTATTTAAGGCCCGCATTGATCCCGATATCATAGGCTTTTCTCAATGTCTCGATCGGAGTAGCATGCCGGTCAGTAAATTCATATTCAGGCCTGAAACGACTGATGTGCCACGGAATATCAGGGCTGACCGATGCAATGAACCGAGCGATAGCTGAAAGATCTCCCTCGCTGTCATTTTCCTCCGGGATGATCAAGGTCGTCACCTCAACCCAGATGTTACGCTCATGCATGCGCTTGATCGTGTCCATTACCGGTTGTACTCGTGCTTTACAAAGCTTTTTATAGAAATCATCCGAGGAACTCTTTAAGTCTACATTCGCCGCATCAAGGTACGGCATGATCATATCAAGCGCCTCTTCGGTCATGTATCCATTTGTGACGAACACATTTTTAATATTATGCTCATGAGCTTTTTTTGCGATATCTAATGCATATTCAAAAAAGATCGTCGGCTCAGTGTAGGTGTACGAAATACTTTTACAATCCGCTTTCCGCGCCGCGTTAACGATAGATATGGGCGACGTCGCTTCCCCACGAACTCCCCCGTCACGCTGATTTCGTTGGGATATCTGCCAATTCTGACAAAAATTACATTGAAAATTACACCCGAATGTGGCTACCGAAAATGAAAATGAAGCGGGAATAAAATGATAGAGCGGTTTTTTTTCGATCGGGTCGACATGTGAGGCAATGAGCTTACCATATGAATGCGTGACGAGTGTCCCCCCTTCATTCTCACGCATACCACAGATACCGAACGTGCCCGGAGCGATCATACAACGATGGGCACAGAGAGCGCATTGGACGTTATTGTTGGCGAGTTTATTGTATAAAACGGCTGGATGTCTCATAATTAAAGGGTCAAGGGTCAGGGGTCAAGTGTCAAGGGTCACGTCAAACACTACAAAAAAGCGGCTTACATTATATATGCTTTAATAATGTCTCTATATTCTCTTACTCTCACCATCTAAGTAGAATTAACTCCGAGAGAAACTTTTTTGCAGTGTGTTTCTTGACCCTTGACCCCTGACCCTAAGTTTATTTTACGTACTCAATGATCGCCTTACAAAACGCCGGAAGGTCATA
>JAFGJY010000062.1 GCA_016928875.1 Candidatus Omnitrophota bacterium
ACAGCTTTTAATATACTGTGCAACATCCAATGCGTTCACGATCGTTTTGCCGATAATTATTGACATTCCTACCCATAATGCATCATCAATATGCTCATCCAATATCTCTTGCCAATTCTTCTGAACACGTTGATCAATAACGACCACATCAAAACCGGCATTTTTCAGTATCGGCCCTAACATCATATAAGCAAACGGCATCCACGCAAAACCCATCTCATCCGTAGGATAGAACAAAATTATCTTTTTACTCCTATTTTTGACCATGGCGAATCTCCTTTTTCCCCCATCTATAACTAATCGGAGCAAAACATTCTCGGCACGACGCGATCTTTTCATGCTCCAAACGTTTTATGCATTCCCGGGCATACCCCACGCGTTCATTGTTCCATAGTTCAACGATCGTATTGTCGCGACAATTACCTATTGCGTATTTCGCGTCCCAATCAACGCAACACATGAGGGCTTGTCCTTGCGAATTTACCGTTAGTCGGCGCCATGGATGCGGGCAATATGCGCGCCCCAGACTCCGGCGCTGTCCCACACCTTTATCAGCAGAACCGGTTCTATTTGAATAATCCAAACCCACTAACACGTCAACCTTATCTTTCCAACGTTCCTGAAATGCCGCGAATTCATGTATATTTTCATCCATCTTAACGAATTGCAATCTGATCAACGGCTTTGAGCTCCTCTTCTCTTTACGATACTCTATCAAACGCTCAACATTACGGACCACGGCATCATAGTCTCCGCCTATTCTGATCTGCTGATAGGTTTCCTTGGTCGCACCATCGATCGAAATGATCACAAGGTCGATCCCCGCATTAACGATTAACTTTACTCTCTCTTCGCTAAGTAACAAACCATTCGTATTGAACATGACATCAAGAATACCCAAAGATTTAGTATATTTGATCAGCTCGTCAAACTGCGGATGAAGGGTAGCTTCACCGCGGCCGCTGAATTTTACTGACGAAACACCGTATTGTGCGCATTCCGCTATGACTTTCCTGGCAATATCCGTATCGATAAAGCCCTTATGAAAATTCTCTTGCGGTACGCCGTGCGGACACATTGTGCATTTCAAGTTGCATGCACTCGAGAGTTCAATATCGACATGAGTGGGCACTTTGGTATGTATCGGATATTGCCCTAATAGATGCCACTTTAGCCGGTACCAATAAAATCGCAGATCAAGGCCGATAGAGCACCACTTGTTCCAGATCCTCCTGAAAAAGAACATTTCGTGGTATGCATCCCCTGATCTCACGTTACTATTCCTCCCATTCTATATTATCGAGACTATCCAAGAACTCCTCTTTCGGAACGATCTCGCCCATGCGATTCTTGACCACATATTTGCCTGCTTTTGTTTGATACACAGAAAAGACCGGCTTGTCAGTGAGTTCAGCAACATAGGTATTAACTTGTCTAACAACAGAAAACCGATTGCTATTGGCAAGTTCCGGATGATCATCGAGATATTTGAATACTTCGCGCAGATCGACCAATTTCCCCTCTGAATAGAATAGTTCGCATAGTTTCCTAAGCAACGCGTAGTCCTCTTCCGTATCAAGGGTCAGTCGTACTTCCGGATGAGAGAACGCATCATCGACCTCGATCCCCTTGATTTTGAACTTATACGGATATTCGTGGATATAGCGTGACATTGCAGGGCCGCGGTAATGTTTACGTACCTCCGCAAGCGCAGAAACGGAAAGTATCTCCGAACCAATTCCTAACGGCAAAACTGTCGTCACATACAGCAGGTCCTCTCCTTTATATTCACCTAGCAACTGATTGACTATTTCGTAGCTAAAAAGGGGTTTGTCGCACCCGCAGCGCACAACAGCGTCCGCCTTCTCTTTTTTCGCGATCGCAAGATAACGTTCCAGCAGATCCTCATCTGCGCCCGCATAATAAGGAATACCGTATTTTTTTGCTTCTTCGATCAAAGGTACATTGCTCTGGTCTTTTGACGTCGCGAGATAAATGGCAGCGAGCGGCTTGCATTGCGACAATCTTTCGTAATGATGGTAGAACACCGACCTCCCGGCTAAGTCCTTCATGACCTTCCCCGGTAAACGTGATGAAGACATACGTGCATGTATGATCCCGATGATCTTCATATCAACCTCTTCCCTCTAGCAATTTATAATAAATGTTCTTGAAAAAGATGTATAGATACCGGTCGATCGGAAATCTGTAGAACGTATATTTATTCCTCAGTTTTGCAATGTTCATAAAGCATCGGTTGATCATCGATGCGATATTATTGCGCACTTGATGGGGCCGTAGCCAAAACCCTGATTCCAAGCATTGATAAAAACTGATCTTGCTCGAGATCTTATGGTTCTTCTGCCATTTCCGATTGACCTCGGTATAAGCAAACTGCTCAATGTATTTCTGTTCTGCCCAACCTTCGAACGAGGATGGCTGCATTATGGCTCCGCTACGTAAAAGCCCTTCGCAAAGTTCACTGCGTGGATAAGGACGATATGAATGAACACCACACGTTGTCCTCGGGACCTTCCTGATCTCGTTGATCAGCCGAACTGTCTTGTAAATATCTTCTTCTGTCTCACCCGGAACATCGACAATGAACGAACATCGTGACACGATATTGTAGCGCGCAGCCATCCTAATAGCATTTAAAGATTGTTCAGGCGTAATACCTTTACGCATAATATCTAACGAGCGTTGCGAGCCGGACTCGATACCGAAATTAAGCTCATTCATACCGCTTCGCACGCAAAGCCCCAAACATTCATCATTAACATGAGCAATGTTGAAATAATCGACCCGGCATTCAGCGTCCCACGTAATTTCCAGTTTTTTATCGATCAAGCCCTGGGCGATCTCCTTCACCCATCGTACATCAACGAAAAAATTATCATCGACGATCTTGAGATGATTTATCGCATGCCTGCGCACTATGCCATCGATCTCATCGACTACTTTCCTGGCGCTCTTCTTCCGATAGTGTCGATTATTAGTTACCGCATTAATGCAGAATGCACATTGCGACGGACAACCACGGCTGGCTTCATAGGGAAGCCAACGGATCAAACGATCATCATACTCAAGGAACTTATCAGCCAACAATGTTGTCATGTAATATTCTATATTCGGGATAAGGCTATAGTCGGGATCAGGAAGCTGGTCAAGGTCAAGATGTTTTTCATTTTTAAGTATGTCGCTCAAGACATCACCTGTATCGGAACCGTAATAATGATTCGCGATCTTAAGTATCCAATCATCACCTTCATCGACTACAACATGATCAACCAAGTGACTCGCTGCGGTTTGCTCTGGAAAGAGTGTCGCATGCCACCCGCCCCATACGATAGGAACACTAAACCGTTCCTTTATGGCAGATGCGATCATGATCGCATCTGGCATTTCCGTCGTCAAAACGCTGATGCCGATAAATAAAGCATCGTTACAGCACTCAAGAATAACCTCACGATAGTTCTTGATTGTCGGACAGGTAATTATCTTCACCTCGAATCCACCGGCTTGCAACACTGAACCGATCTTTATTAGATTAAGAGGAGGATAGATATTTAAAGCTAACGTATTGCGTGGTTGTATCAAGACCACTTTTTTACTTTTCATGCAACTCACTTTCGATTATCCGCGATGCCACCCAGAAGTCAAAGTCACTCTCGATCCGCCACGACTCCATACGGGACATTTCAATATGACCAATAGCGGACCCTAATAACTCATCCCGTTCAAGATTAGCTTTATTTACCACATAGATAGCCCCGGTTTCTTTATAGATCGTCTCACGGTCTTCTCGGATAAAACGCTTTTGATAGCCCACCGGCGTCAATCCATACTCGCCCGGCGTCCAATGATACGTCAGGTCGGACACGACGCTGATCACTGAATCGGTACCGTATAACAAAATTGTGTCGATCGCCTCAGTAATATGCCGCTCCTTTTTAAAGGGAATGTAATAATTCAAGATCGCCACGTATGCCGGCATATATTTATCAAGCGAAGATAGCTTTTCCAATAGATGCCTCAATACTTCTTCGATCGGGACATTCGATTTAGCAAGGCCCAGTGGCCGCAAAAAAGGCACTTCCGCACCAAATTTGAGCGCAACATCAGCGATCTCTTGATCCTCGGTGGAAACAATGACCCGGTCGATCAGGTCCGTCTTTAGCGCTTCTTCTATAGTATAAGCGATCAAAGGCTTCCCCTTTAATTCCTTCAGTGCCAATCTTTCTTTATTGCGGAATAATCCCATTGCCGGGATCACCGCGATTATTTTTTTGTCCTTCCGCAAGTGTTTTTCTTCAACGAACCGTTTCTTAACGTATTGACGTGCCTTCATGCGCGAGTCGAAGTTCGTCGACATGTTCGACCCGTGCTTACGATAATACATCAAGGGCAAGTTCACGTTATACACATTGAATTTATCAATAAACCGGATCCAAAAATCATAATCCTCCTGATACCGCAGCTCCTCATTATACCCTCCTATATCATCGTAACAACGTCTACGGAACATCGCCCCTGCTGCAAGCGGACTCCTGTCGAGCAATTTGACCTCGTCATTGACTTTTGCCAAACGATATGCCTCGATGATCTCTCCGTGTTCGTTGATGTGATAATAATCCGGATAGACCATATCGATGTGAGGATCTGAATCAAGGATGTGCGCCTCGATAAGGAGGATATTCTCATCGAAATAATCATCCGCATCAAGCCGGACGATATACTCGCCGGAAGAAGCAACGATACCGCGGTTACAAGCCGCCGCAAGACCCTCGCCGGCAAGATGCACTGCTTTTATAACATCTTTGTGTTTTTTCTCATATTCATCGATTATTTCTTTGGTATTATCGGTACTCCCGTCATTGACAACAATGATCTCATAATTCGTGTACCTCTGCTTCAAGACACTGTTGATACACTGAGCAAGATATTTGCCGTAATTATAAGCTGTGATAATCACGCTAACTTTTGACTTTCCCTCCATAATGCACCTCTATCGATCTTAAGATTTACTATATTTATTGCTGAACCAATCCCACGTCATGCGTATACCGTCTCGGATCGCTACCGCAGGATCATACCTAAGAATTTCCCTGGCCTTTTCAATACAACAATAGTTGCGTCTGATCTCCCCTTTTCTCTCGTCAAGATACTGTACCCCTCGCTCTTCACCGACAACGTCGAAGATCATCCTGATCAATTCATTGATGCTCGTTTCCGTTCCCGTCCCTATCTGAAATATTCCTGAAGACATGTTCTCACATGACATAGAACGCTCGATAGCTTGGCATATATCATTAACATAAACAAAATCACGGGTTTGTTCGCCGTCACCGTAAACGGTGATCTGCTGCCCTTGCAAGATATGTTTCATAAAAAGCGCGATGACGCTCCCCTTGCGTCCAGAACGTGGCCCGTAGGCGTTCGCAAAACGAAGGCCGATCGTTTCTAAGCCATAAGCTGCGCTAAAGGCATGACAATACCCTTCTCCCGCAAGTTTACTGGCTCCGTAGGGCGAAAGAGGACAAGGGACCTTTTTTTCATCTACGGGCGGGGTTTGTTCCCCGACAGGAGCATTTGACGATGCGAAGACAACCCGCTTAACATGTTTATCGACTGCGGCCTTAAGCACATTCAAAGTGCCCAAAATGTTAACATCGCAATCAAGCAAAGGCTGTGCTATAGAATTCATTACATCGGTCTGAGCCGCAAGATGGACTATGATGTCACAACCTGTCACATGCTTTGCAACAAATTCACTGTTCCTAACATCTCCAACTTCTACGGGAATGTTACATTCTTCGATACTGGACATCGTCCCCGTTGAAAGGTTATCAAGCACAAGAAGCTTGTACGGCTTACCACGTAAATAATGCAGCAGATTAGACCCGATAAAACCAGCCCCACCCGTAATCACGACCTTTTTCATAAATACCCCGTTCCCGATAATAACCTAAATATCCTTATGCTCTTTTTGGGACCTTTCCCATTCCTCTTTCAGTTGTTGATATTCCAGCTCTTTCTTTTTTAAAAAATAATCGAGGAGATCAACGCGAGCGCTAAACCCTTTTGGCGTTAACGCGTATTTAACTTTCTTAAGCTTCTGGGGATTACTTGAAAAGCTTTTGATAGAAACCCATCCTCGTTTAACTACCTCCTTAAGCAGGTAATTGACCTTTCCTAACGAGACATTGAGCTTAAGGGATAGTTCACGCTGGGTGCTAGCAGAGGAATTGTGTATCTCTGTGAGGAGAGAAAACGTTTCTTCTTTCTCGGCCTTCTGGGGGAATTCTTTTTGTTCAATCATTGAACAAAAATTGTAGAACAAATATGGCAAGCTGTCAAACACTATTATATTTATACTAACAAAACCTCACATCAATCTTTTGTGTGTTGAATGAGGTGTAAAATATTGAACAAGGCATGTTTCATCGCTTTCATGCGCACCAGATCGCGAGCACCCGGGAAAACATATTTAAAAACTCTCGTTTCGTTCTTATCTGCGATCGCTATGTATACAAGTCCAACCGGCTTCTTGGCCGTACCTCCCCCCGGTCCGGCAATCCCCGTAATACCTAATCCATAATCAGCACTAAATACGCGGCATGCACCACGAGCCAAAGACCGTGCAACATACCCCGATACCGCTCCATATTTTTTAATGGCGCCCTCTGGTATATTCAGTATGCCGGATTTAGAATCATTAGAATACGTCACAACTCCGCCTTTAAAAACACGTGAGGCACCGGCAATATCGGTGATCGTTTTGGCTATCAAGCCGCCAGTGCAGCTCTCCGCGACCCCTAAGGTCTTGCTCTTTTGCCGAAACGCATTCAAAACCACTTCTGGCAAGGAATCGTTATCATATCCGTAGATATGTTGTTTTATCAAACGGCTGATGGCTCGACGCTGGCGTTCCACAGTCGCCGTTACCAATCGTTTGTTATTGCCGCTAACGGTGATCTTGACCTGAACATCTCCACATCGGGGATATATGCCGTACTGCACGGAACTATTCGAATGATCCCGAACGTACCACCGAATCTTACGTTCAAGCGAAGATTCCGCTATGCCCGCCGTATTGATGCTTACCTCTTGTATGGCCATCGACCTAAAATACCTCTTCAGATACGGAACAACGCCGCTTTCGCACATTGCCTCCATTTCGTATGGTACTCCCGGCATAGCTAATACATGTTTACCTTGATCATGCATCGCGATCCCGGGTGCGACACCTTTAATATTTTTGAATATCGAGCACCCCTCAGGCAAAACGGCTTGTGCCCGCCGAGCCTTCGTTAATACAACCCTCTTATGCTTAAAATAATCCCGAATGCTTTTCCAGGCCTCTTGGTGAAAGATCAGTCTTGCACCGAAATAACGCGCTATCGAGGCGGTCGTCATATCATCGAACGTTGGCCCCAGTCCGCCGGTCGTAATGACAACATTAGCGCTCCTGAGTTCATTGGAAAGAGCGCTCTCGATCTCTTCTGCACCATCTTTGATCTTAACGATCTTGCTTACCGCAAAGCCATGCCGTTTGAGCGTCTGGGTTATAAATTGTGAATTAGTATCGAGTGTCTTCCCCGATAAGATTTCGCTCCCGATAGTGATGATCGTAATGTGCGCGGTCTTTTTCTTTTGGGCCATCACTGAGCTCCCATCAGTATACATTGCAAGATCACATTGGCAAAAACACCGGCAACAATATCGTCCAGCATGATCCCATAGCCTTTCGGGAAACGTTCGACTTTCTTAATGAGCCACGGCTTGGTAATATCAAATAAACGAAACAGGCCAAAACCTAATAGAACCGTGATCCATGTCACCGGAATAAGGAACATGGTGATCAGCAT
>JAFGJY010000063.1 GCA_016928875.1 Candidatus Omnitrophota bacterium
CTTATCTATGGCACAGATTATCATTCACATCTTGGTACCCAATACGGCGGGATAGCGGTGAAAGGGCAGTCGATAGTTCGTAAGATCAAGGACATAAGTTCATCGCAATTCAAGTCCAAATTTAGTACCGAAATCCCCCAATTACAGGGATCGGTAGGGATCGGGGTGGTCTCGGCCGATCACGTTCAGCCTGTGCTTCTTAATTCAAAATTCGGCCCGTTCGCGGTCTGTGCCAACGGTCGGATCAATAATCTCGTCGAGCTTGCTACGGAATTGTATGATAAAGGCATTTCTTTTAGCGAGATGAATGATAATGAACTCAATGCAACCGAAATTATTGCTAAGCTCATATGTTTAGAAGCCGATATTTTTAGCGGGATCGAGAAAGTGTTTGATAAGATCGTCGGAGCGTGTTCGTTCTTGATCTTGCATGAAGATAGTATTATTGCGGTTCGGGATAAATATGGCAACTCACCGCTGGTGCTCGGTAAACGCGGACGTGAGTACGCGATTACGACCGAGACAACGGCATTGCCGAACTTTGGTTTCCAGATCACGAAATATTTAAATCCGGGCGAGATAATACAGATTAGCGAGAATGGCGTTTTCACAAAGGGAGAAGGAAACACAGAGGATGATAGCATTTGTTCTTTTTTGTGGATCTACACCGGATTTCCGGCATCAAATTACGAGGGGATAAACACCGAAGAAGTGCGTGAACGTTCCGGCAGCTTTTTGGCCCGGCGTGATAAAGTTAAAGCCGATCTTGTAGCCGGTGTTCCGGACTCAGGCACGGCACATGCGATCGGCTATTCCATGGAATCAAAGATCGCCTATCGCCGTCCGCTTGTCAAATATACACCGGGATACGGCCGCAGTTATACGCCGCCATCACAGATCGATCGTGATCTCATTGCGACGATGAAATTGATCCCGATCCGTGAGATCATCCAGAATAACCGGATCATTATTTGTGATGATTCCATCGTACGTGGTACGCAACTTAAGAATTTTACGATCGCGAAATTGTGGAATAATGGTGCGCGTGAGATACATGTGCGTATCGCATGTCCGCCGCTGATGTTTCCATGCCGTTTTAATGTATCGACCCGGACCTTGAAAGAATTGGCCGCCCGGCGGGCGATCAGGGCGCTTGAAGGACGCGACATAGAGGATGTAAGCGACTATTTGAATGAGGATTCAAAAAAGTACGCTGCTATGGTGGAGTGGATCCGGAACGATCTTGGCGTTACGTCGCTTAGATATCAGCGCTTGGAGGATATGATCGAAGCGATCGGTGTTAAGAAGCAAAATCTATGTACCTATTGTTGGAACGGTAAAAGCAAATGTCTAAAGACGCAAGCGCTCGGTGTTGCTGATATTGATGCAAGCATCCCTGAAGAAGATACCGTTGTTGCTAAAATAAATAACTAGAATCACGGAACGATTCAGAACAGATAATGTGAGGGAGGAGATACATGAAGATCATCAGGTCATTTTCGGTCATACCTGCTTTGCCGGATGAACTAAAACCGATATATAAGATTGCTAAAAATCTATGGTGGTGCTGGAACCCGGATGCGGTCGAGCTGTTCAGGCGCATTGACCGGAAAAAATGGACCGCACTTAATCATAATCCGGTACGACTGTTGGGCGAGATCTCTCAAGAACGGCTTAAAGAGCTTGTTGCGAACGAAAGTTTTATGGACCATTTAAGCCGGGTCGAAGCGGCGCTTGATGCCTACATGGAGGCGGAGACGTGGTTCAAGACGTGCAAAGAAGGTGAATGTGCGATCAAGATCGCATATTTTTCCGCTGAATTCGGTTTACATGAATCAATGCCGATCTACTCTGGCGGTTTGGGGGTATTGGCCGGAGACCATCTTAAATCAGCAAGTGAGATAGGTATTCCGCTTATCGGTGTGGGGCTCCTTTATCACCAAGGGTATTTTAATCAATATCTGAATTTAGACGGTTGGCAGCAGGAAGAATTCAGAGATAATGATTTCTTTACTATGCCGCTTGAACTCCAAAAAGATGATAAGGGTAAAACGATCACCATTAGCGTTACTTTACCGGGTGGGGAAGTGCACGCGCAGATATGGAAATTACAAGTCGGCCGGGTACCGTTATTCTTGCTGGATACTAACATTGATTCGAACAGTCCGGAGCATCGCCAGATCACAGCGTGCCTTTATGGCGGGGATACGTCAATGCGCATATCCCAGGAAATTCTCTTAGGCATCGGCGGGATCCGTGCTTTACGGGCACTTGATGTTTCATTCGATGTTTGCCATATGAACGAAGGGCATTCCGCATTCCTCGGGCTCGAGCGAGTGAAGATCTATATGGAAGAGTCGCATCTGAGCTTTGATGAAGCGCGTGAAGTGGTCAAAGCTGCGACCGTGTTTACGACCCATACACCTGTGCCGGCCGGCAATGACCGATTCCCGAACGAGGTATTGATGCCGTTCGTGCAACCCTATTTGTCTGCACTGGGTCTTTCCCAAGATGCGTTTCTTGCGCTCGGCCGTGAAAATCCCGATGATAAGAAAGAACCGTTTTGCATGACCGTGCTTGCGCTTAATTTCTCGACCTATGCAAATGGCGTCAGTAAATTACACGGTGAAGTTTCGCGCAAGATGTGGAAGAACATGTGGCCCGCGGTGCCGACTTCAGAAGTGCCCATAAAATCGATCACGAACGGGGTCCATACGCGTTCGTGGATATCAGATGAGATGAAAATATTGTTCGATAGATATCTTGGGCCACGATGGATAGAGAACCCAGTCGATATGGATGTGTGGCAGCGTGTGTACAATATTCCGGATTACGAACTGTGGCGGGGCGGTGAACGGTTACGTGAACGTCTTGCGACCTTTGCGCGAAGCAGGCTTAAAAAATCCTTGATGAAACGCGGTGCATCGGCTGAAGAAGTCGCGCAGGCTGAACAGATCCTTGATCCGGACGCGATGACGATCGGCTTCGCCCGGCGGTTCGCGACGTATAAAAGAGCGGGCCTGATATTTAAGGACATGGATCGATTGATCGCGATCCTCAATAATAAGAAAATGCCGGTGCAGATAGTTTTCTCAGGGAAGGCCCATCCGGCCGATAAGCAGGGAAAAGAATTGATCAAAGAGATCGTACATATCGCGCGGCGGCCTGAGCTGAGGAACAAGATCGTGTTTCTTGAGGATTATGATATGCGGGTAGCGCGTTACCTGGTACAAGGCTGTGACCTGTGGCTTAATAACCCGCGGCGTCCGCTTGAGGCCAGCGGTACAAGTGGCATGAAAGTCGTGCCGAACGGCGGCTTAAATTTAAGCGTTCTTGATGGGTGGTGGTGCGAAGCGTACAATATGGAAAATGGCTGGGCGCTCGGTAGCGGTGAAGAATATGCGGATACCGAAACTCAGGATCTGATCGAAAGTAAATCGTTATATGATCTTCTTGAACGTGAAGTGGTCCCGCTTTTCTATCGCCGAGGAGGAGATGGGATCCCGCATGATTGGCTGCAGATGGTCAAACGTTCAATGGCTTCGATCTGTCCTGTATTCAATACCAATCGAATGGTGCGGGATTATTATTATGAAACGTATTATCCGGCATTTTCTCATAGAAGAAAACTGGTAGCGGACAACTTTAAACAAGTCAAACATCTTACAGTGTGGAAAAATAAGCTGAAGAGCCAGTGGGGCAAGATCACTGTTAAAAAAGTCGATTTCGAGAAGATAGAGGCACTGACATTAGGTCAGAAATTCTCTGTAAGTACGCTGATCAATCTCGGCGATATTCATCCCGATGAAGTACTGGTTCAGATCTGTTCCGGGGTACTCAATAAGGACGGGGAGCTTGAGGATTTTAATGTTATCCCGATGGAAAAAGTATCATGCGACGGGAACACTTGTACATTTAGTGGTGAGGTCGTGGGCGAAAAGAGCGGTCGCAATGGGTGTGCGATACGTATTTTACCTTACCATGGTGATATGGCACATCCGTTCGAACGTGGATTGATCTGCTGGGTGTGAGAAAAAAGAGTTAATCCATGCTTTTATTGCAATGGGCACATACGACATTGATACGTGACTGCGGTTGTTTACAATGAGGGCAAATAATAAGATCAGGATCGTTCCTGATCTTATTTCTTTCGTTTAGGTATGAATAAAGAATGTGACCGGTTACCAATAAGGTCCCTACGGTTATAAGAGTAACGATCTCTTTAACGAGCGAGCCACCGATAAGGGGATTGATCCCGAAGAAAAGATGCACGAGCCAGGCGATATAGGCCAGGACCAGAATAAAATATATGCGTGCCGCGAATTGTTTGACATAAAGTGGCGTGCTGTGAGGGTCAAAGACGCGGAAAATGCTGTTGAACATTATGAACGCAAGCCCGGTGAAAACACACATCGCCAAAATTGTTCCCGCCAAGCTTTCATCAGGAAAGACATGCAACCTCTGCAACCCGCGTTTAAATTTATATTCCAAAGGAAGTGTCGGCGCCTCCAGCGGATAGCCGTTCTTAGTCAGTGTAGTTTCGATAAATGACCTAAAATATGATGTTTGCTCATCACTGATAAGTTCTTTTTCGACTTGAGAAGGGAAAAGGCTTTTTTGCATAAAAACCTGAAAGTGGGGGACCGCGTTCTCAAGATCACCTCTGCCATATGCGTAAACACCGAGAAAGAGCGACGCCAAAAAGTTCCCGCCATATTGGTCACGGGCCGTGGTCAGCAATTGATTGACGTCTTTTTCTGCCTTTGGGTCATCAAAAAGACCAAGCGCTTTCTGGGTATTTTCATAGGAGCTGTTGACCGCTCTGAGCGGTGAGAGGCGACGTGCATTCTTTGCCTGCAACGAACGCGCAAGATCTGCAGTCGCTTTCAAGAACCGTTCATCCTCAGCATTGGTGGCGTAGATCGCTTGTCCCGCGCAATACTGTATCCCTAAGCTAAGTAAAAAGATACAGAAAACAGCCATTATGCCATACCGTATATATCGTTGTTGAAGGGAAATAATTGCCATTGTTTAGTTAGCCTTGTTCATGTATAGAGGTTGGTGCTTTTGCTTTTATAGATATACGTCGATATTATAACATAGAGTAATTCTCTGCATAGGATGAAAGTAGTGTTTCTCTACCTGTATTGTGAGGATAGCACATGAGCATTAAATTATTAGAATATATATCCCTGCGTAAGCTATTGTTCATTATCGGTGAAGCGATCTTGATCTATCTCTCCGTGATCATAGCGATTCATCTTTTGTGGGGGACTGAATACGTTTATCTATTTTCATCATGGAAATTATTTGTTAAGACCTGCGTGATCGTGTTGATCATTCAGTCCAGTTTATATTTGCATGATCTTTATGAGATAAAAAAGGGCGATGATCTTATGAGCATCATACGGCGCGTTGGCCGTTCGATGGGCATCGCCTGTATTTGCCTGGCATTTCTATATTATCTGCTTCCGGCTTTGATCATTGGTCGCGGTGTGGTCATTGTGAGCCTTTTCGTTCTGGCTGTTTTGATCGCGTCGTGGCGGCTTTTGTACGCTTATTCACTGCGTAAGAAGATCATGAGCGAACGGATCATGTTGCTCGGGCTCGGGAAATTGTCAACCGACATTGCCAAGGAGATCGTAGAACGCAAGGAACTTGTTTATAGTATCGTTGCTATTGCGACCCAAAAAGAACACTACCATTTACCGAAAGGGTTTGAGGGGATCGCCGTTAAGAAAGGTTTCGATGATCTGTATGCGTTCGTTCAAAAAGAGAATATTACTTCTATCATCGTGGCAATGGATGAGCGGCGCGGCGCCTTCCCGTTCGATAGCTTACTTGAATGTAAAACAAATGGGATCGACATACAGGACGGAGTGAATTTTTACGAAACCATTACGGGGAAACTCATCGTAGAACGGATCAACCCAAGTTGGCTTATTTTCTCTGACGGGTTTAAGGCTTCGTTCACGCGGCGGATCGTAAAACGTGCGCTTGATTTTTCATGTGCTTTGATTGGGCTCATTATGCTGATGCCGCTTTTGGTATTGACCGCGATCTTGATCAAGCTTGAATCAAAGGGTCCTGTGTTCTTTGTGCAAGAGAGAGTCGGGCGCTGGGAAAAACCTTTTATGTTGTATAAATTCAGGTCCATGCGCAAGGACGCTGAAAAGCAATCAGGCCCGGTTTGGGCTGAGGCGGAAGATCCCCGGATCACTCGTATCGGAAAGATCATTCGCAAGACCAGGATCGATGAGCTTCCGCAGTTATGGAACGTGCTTAAAGGCGAGATGAGCATCGTTGGCCCGCGTCCGGAACGCCGGTTTTTCGTTGAGCAGTTGAAAAAGAAAATACCGTATTATACTCAACGCTTTGTAGTGAAGCCCGGCCTTACAGGATGGGCGCAGATATTGTTCATGTATGGTTCAAGCGAAGAAGATGCTGCTGAAAAACTGAGACATGAGCTGTACTACATAAAGAACATGTCCACCATCATGGATCTTGTGATCATGTTCGGAACGCTGAAGATCGTAATATTAGGAAGAGGCGCGCAGTAAAAATTGCCCTGTATGTAGGGGAGGGCCTACGTGCCCTCCCGTGAACAGGGATAATAATAGATTATGTGGGTAATATGGGGGCGGCCCCATGTGGCCGCCCCTACAAGCAGGGCACAAATGTGGCCCTGCGTTTTTTATTTACGCCCGCAATTGTTTTTCCGCATCGACTTCATCACGGTTGATCAAGCTGACCGCCTGATTGACGGTCTGGCGTAAAGCCGCAGATGTACTAGGTGCCTGCCGAATCAGTCGCAGAAGTTGGATCGTCATCCGGAAATATCGCACCAGTTCTCCTTCATCCGCAGTCGTATGTTCCTGTAATTCTTGAAATGACAGACCCGATGCCCACGCACGCATTGCCGGTACGAGGTGGAAAAAAGGCGGTTTGGTACGCGGAGATACGTTGAATTCTTTTTCCATCTTGCGTACTCTCCCCGCAAAAGGCTCGACTTCGTGCATTATCTGTTTCGTATATTTATCAAAGTAAGGTTGATGATCTCCCTTCCGCGGTTCGAATACCAGAGCGATAAGAACGATCAAGAGGCCTTCTTCCCCAAGCGCATCCAAGCTGCCTTCCGCTAACATTTCCGATAGGATAAGTTCATAACCGTACATGCACGCCGCAAATTGCCCTTTGGAAGTCAAAGCCCCAGCCTTTATGTATCCGGCGTTCTTGAGCAGATCGAGCTTGCGGACAAGATTCCAGAGCGCACGCTTACGTCCTTTTTTTGACGATTGGTAATAATGGAATGAAAGCGGATAAACATCGAGCAATTTTTCGTGATAATGAGCATACAGGTTAAGTAAAGTTGCGTATGTAGCATTGAACTGGCTCATGACCGGTTCGGGGTCTCCGTTAATGATCTTCTCGACTTCCATGAATGAAATGTGCCGGGGATTGATACGGGAGATGACCAAACCCTGCAGGTCCATGCCGCGCCGCCCGGCACGTCCGGCCATTTGGTAATAATCACGTGTCCGCAAAGGACCGAAATGCGTTCCGTGGAATTTGCGCAGTTCATCGAAGATAACAGTTTTAGCGGGCATGTTGATACCGAGGGCAAATGTCTCGGTCGTGAAGATAAGTTTTATCAGTTTAGAGGTAAACAATCGCTCAACGACCTCTTTTACCGTGGGTAACATGCCGGCATGATGGAATGCAATCCCTTGTTTAATGAGGTTTGCGAGGGTTAAAACAGTGGGTTCGTTCGTTATTTCATAATGGGCACACAACTTGTTAAAGAGACCCATGATCTTTTCTTCTTCGGCAGGGCTTAGAAAACAGAATGAGGCAAGTTCATGCGCGAGAAATTCCGTCCGTTTACGGCCAAAACAAAAATAAATGCACGGTAATCCGTGGTCTTCTTCAACCTGCCGGATAAGTATGTCGATCCGGTTTGGACGGACCTTCGGTTGCTTGAATGAATGCTGCTTTGAACGTTTTCTTTTTCTGCGGCGTTCCCAGCGGGGCTGTGCGTAATGGCTCCAATCGGGGATGCCGAGATAACCTTGCTTGCGCAGTTGATTAAATGAATCGATCAATTTACCTTGGGCCTGGAATTCGTGGAGGAGCGGTACGGGCCGATGTGTTTCAATTATGACTTGGATGTTGCGAGAATGGACCTCATTCATCCAATTCGCCAGTTCTTTGATGTTCGGGACGGTTGCGCTGAGACAAATGAACTTGATATGCGGAGGGGAGAACATGATAGATTCTTCCCATACCGTTCCGCGTTCACTATCATCGAGATAATGGATCTCATCAAATATCACCCATGCTGTGCGGTCGAGTTTTTGGATATTTTCAAAGAGGCGGTTACGGTAGATCTCGGTCGTCATAATTAAGAGCGGGGCATCATGATTGATCGTCACATCTCCGGTAACGATCCCGACATTGTCGCCATACTTTTCCCTGAAATCACGGTATTTTTGATTACTGAGGGCTTTGATCGGCGCAGTATAAATTGCGCCTTCCCCGAGACGCATCGCTTGTTCGATAGCGTATTCGGCGATCAGTGTTTTGCCGGCACCGGTCGGTGCGGAAACAAGCAGTGAGGTATGAGCGTCGATAAGGTCGATCGCTTGCTTTTGGAAAGGATCATATTCGAACACAATATGCCTTAACGTGAAATGTTATGAACAAAGTAGCACCTATGCTTCGGTTGCCTGTTGCATCCCTACGGAGAGGGGAACGTTCTTCGGAATATTATATTTTTCCTGGTATTTCTCAAGTTTGTATAATGTGTTTTTAATAGTTGTTGGTGAAGTCTTGAATTGTTTTGCTAATTCCGTAAATACTTTGGCATTAATCTCTTCCATTTCCGCGAGCGTTTTGGGAGGATCGGGATATTCTTTTTGGTAAAAAGCGAACCATGCATCGTAGATCGAAATGGCTAGAGCAGAGGGGGAAGCAGTAAGATAGGCGAAATCACCAGTAGCATTTTGAAAATCATCAAAGCCAACAATGTTCTCGATCATATTGATATCGGGATACGGTAATTCGTTGACGACTTGATCGAGCAATGCTTGTTTTTCTATTTCAGGATCAGCGGCTTTGAACTTGCGTATGAGTGCTAAGATTGATTGTTCGTCCTCATCAAGCTCCATTTCGGTTTTCGGAGTAATATTGAAAAAAGTTATCTCTGCGTTTGTTGTATCTTGTGCTACTATTCGTTTGCCGCCGGTATCATAATCGTAGCTTGTGACGACCTCTGTTTCTGCGTTATATCCTTGCGTCCACCAGGGATCGTTTTCGGCGCACGTTCGTGGTGTCATCGACACAGTGAATAACAAAACGGATAAAATAAAAATGTTCAAATGTTTCATATTGAACTCCTTTTTTATAGATGGGTAATTTGTTTCACTGCATTAATGTTACGAAAAAGTTGCTTAAATACAATGATAAAGACATACATATATTGGAACATATACATAGCATGTTAAACAAAGTTTTTCTTTATAGCTCTCTAACTTAAGCTAATATAAATGTTTGTATATTATTATATATATAATACGCATGACTTGACAACAAAATATACGTATGTTATAGTTTGGACGAAATACAACAAAGCTTTCTAAACCATTTTAATATCTTTTAAAAAGTTTAATTTTCTAAATTGTCCTCACAAAACATTTGTATTCTAAAATAAAGATGGTAGTTGGCACTACATAAATGAGGTGAGGTGTATGAAGACCACACAACACATAATTAAGTACGTAATATCATGCGTATTGCTTATCGTGTGTAGTGTGTCATTTCTTGACATTCAATATGCATGTGCCCAACCATCCTCTCCTTATTCGGTCAAGATTCCGACAAAATTCGGTAAAGTAAAAGAGCGTTATCGCGGCGATAACAACAAGGTTATCGTACATATTCAAGATGCACACACGTCATATGAAGCGCAGGAAAATATCGCTAACATCATAGAATATTTGGTTGACGATAATGTTGTTGATGTTGTTGCAGTCGAGGGTGCTGAAGGCACCATTGATCTTGAGCCATTTAGGCTATTTCCGGTCGATGATGTCCGTCGACGCGTTGCTGCAAACTTGACCGCGTATGGCTATCTTACCGGGAGCGAACTTGCAGGCATCGGCATGGAAAAAGAGGTCGAGCTTTTCGGCGTAGAAGATATGGGCATCTATTATCGCAATCTCGATAAATTCCGTAATGTCATGAACAAACGTGAAGATATCTTGGTCGAGATCGAAAAGATAGAAGAAATACTGAACAATCTTAAGGCGCCATTATATACAAAGGAACTATATGCTTTTGACGAGATCACGATCAAGTATTACGATGAAAAGATCAATTTTATTGAATTCACAAAGTCGGTCATCGAATATGCACAAAAGGTCAATGTCGATCTCTATGACCACATTAACGTTGCGTTATTCATGGAATCATTGCAAGAGGCGGCAGGTACGAGCGAAGACGATAAATTTGCGGTCGAGAAAGAGAGAGCAGCGCTTATTTATGACTTGCTTAAAGTCGCGACCGATCAAAAATTACTTACGCTTTTACACAAACTCGAGGAGAACGGGCATGAACTTTCTCAGGAAAAGCAGTTGTTGCTCGATAGTTTTCTTGTGAAGCAATTGCGCGGGTATGCGCTAGAAGAGCGCAAATATGAACATTTTGTTAAAAACGCTAAGTTCGCTGAAAAGTTCGGCAGAGTGGATAAAGGTGCGCTGCTCGATGAGGTTGAAGAGCTTGCATATACGATTAGCAAGGTCTTGGCGCGGACAAGCGTGGCCACGCAGGAACATGTTGATCTTGTGCATAACGTGCGTCTTATGAAGCACCTTATCGAACTTAAGGTCGTTCCATCACAGGTCGAATCGTATCGAGAGAACGCGGCCGCATACTCATCCGTACGCTATATGAATTTCTTGCGTGAACAAGCTAAGGTACATAACGTGCGTTATCATCCTTCAGCGCAAATCACATTGCTTGATGAAGTCATGGATGTTGCCGTTCAATTTTACCGTTTTGCCGAAGCGCGCAGTAGGATCCTTGTAAAGAATACGTTAAGTAGAATGAAAAAGAATGATCGATCGGTCATCGCGCTTGTTGCGGGAGGTTATCATACAGACGGGATGGTCGAGGCCCTCAAGAAGAAGGGCTACTCGTATTTGGTGGTTTCTCCGCGGATCGACAATATAGACCTGACTGTTCCGTATATGGAGCGTATGATGAACGTCAAGAGCGCTGCCCAGTTACGGTTCGAGAGTGCTTTTAACACGATCGTGAATGCACAACTTACGAATAAGCAGGATAATGAAAGAAAGTTGATCGAGCTTATCAAGAATATTTTGGAAGTGGTTTTATTTATGTCTGAAGAAGGCAAGTTGCCGGTGCGCACGCATCCGCGGATTGGTAAACACTATGATGATGCAATTATTGGTACGTGGCAAAAAGATTTCCAGGAGTTTGGCGATATTAAGAATGCCAAGGTCATAGAGGATAACGGCGATATTTATGTTGTTCTTCCCGATCCCGATCGAGTCATCAAATACGAAAAAGAAGCTGTGCGTAATCGTACAAAAGATACTTCCGGTGTTTTTGTCGAACTTCCTGTAGTACTTAAAAACCAAAGGGAAGTATCTGGGAAAACGTTTATAGAGGTTATCAATGAAATGTTTGCTCGGGTCGATTTTATGATTGGTCCTGAATCAATGAGATCAAGGACAGATTATTACGAAAACTGGAGCGCGCTCGTTGATGCGGTAAGGCACGGCATGATCGCAGATGCGGACCTTAAAGAGGGCCTTCTTGGGAATCTTAAGGTTGCTTATAATGCTTCTGTTGCCCCGTTTAGACAAGAACAACCGACGAAAACGATTGTATTTACTTCGGAGATCATTAGAGTAATCGGTGCCGTATATGGTGAAGCTGCTGCGAAGGATCAGCTTTTGCGAGGAGTTGAGGTTTTACAGACTATGCGTGATAATAAATATGAAAATAGAGAAGTTGATATGCTCATCAAAAGTTACTATGGTACCGATGTTGATATTACAGCCAACATCGAGTTTATTTGTTCGGAAGAAGAAAAGAAAAGCCTGAAGCAGGTATTTAAAGACGACAATGCATATCATCTTGTTGATATAGGTGAATTTAAGCGTCAAGGAATGCCTGTGACGCCTGAAGAAAAGAAACGATCGATCATTGATGAAATGATTGGTCGGGGAAATATTACGATCGTGACGCATAGAAAAGAAAAACTTGGAACTGATGTTGTGGCCTTAACAACGGATAACATTAAAATGTATAATAAGAATGGAGTGAACCTTGTTACTGTTTTCAAAGCGCCCAATGAGGTCATAAATGTGATCTTGAAATTATTTGATAAAGGTATGGATATATTCAGCAAAGTTGCTCAAATGCTTGACGGCGTTCGGCAAGAACTTATTAAAACCAAGGCGTTCGATCCTAGCGCATAATCTGATGATCGATCTTTTTCTGTGGAATAAAAATAGCGGGCTTTTGCTCGCTTTTTTTATGCAATGAGAAAGACGATTTCAAAGCATGATTTCGCCTTGACCTAATGTGATTGTGTGATACACTACCATAATACAAATCCATTAATTAGAAGCCATTTTTGCCATAGGGTAACTTATTTTATTTAAAACAGTTACGGAAAAGACGCACAAATGAAACAACGTGAAAAGATATGTATCATTGGTGACGGTGGCTGGGGTACAGCCCTTGCGCTTATACTGCTTAAAAATGGCCATGCGGTAACGCTGTGGAGCCATGATCCTGTGTATGCACGAGAAATGGCCAGAAAAAGAGAAAATCAAAAGTTCCTTTCCGGGATAAAACTGCCGAAAAAATTGCGCATTTCTTCCGATATCAAAAGTGCCGTCAATGAAAGTTCGATCATCGTTTTTGCGGTACCGACACCGTATTTACGTTCGGTCTTACAACGGATGAAAAAAATATCATTGACTAGGAAGATCTGCGTTAATGTTGCCAAGGGGATCGAGACAACGAGCTTCATGACCCCGGACCAGATCCTCCGTTCGTTCATCAAAAAAGCGCCGATTGCGGTCTTAAGCGGTCCGTCGCACGCCGAAGAGGTTGCGCGCGGCATACCGACATGCGTTGTTGTTGCTAGTAGTAATGATTCGATAAGTAGGCATTTGCAGAACGTCTTCATGGCACCGCTTTTTCGGGTATATAGATCAAATGATGTAAAAGGAGTTGAATTAGGCGGTGCGCTTAAAAACGTGATCGCGATCGCGGCCGGTATGGCTGACGGTCTTAAGTTCGGCGCGAATACAAAAGCAGCGCTGGTATCGCGCGGATTAGCAGAGATCGTACGGCTCGGGACAGTGCTCGGCGCCCATCAAGAAACATTGTTTGGTCTTGCAGGGCTCGGCGACCTCATAACGACGTGTTTTTCTCCCTATGGCCGGAACCGCGCAGTGGGTGAACGTTTGGCGCGGGGAGAAAAAATGAAACATATTCAGAGCACGATGGAGATGGTCGCTGAAGGAGTACGTACCGCTCGTTCGGTATATATGATCGCCCGGAAGAAAAAGATCGATATGCCAATATCGAATGAAGTATATAAAGTCATTTATCAGAACAAATCATCTAAACGTGCATTGGTCGATCTTATGACCCGCACTGCAAAAGCAGAGTGATTTTTCGGATTTACTGCTGGAGTACCCATCATTAAAGAGGTACAATAGAGAAAACCTACGGAGCGTTCGATGCCGGGGCCTTGAAATGTCGTCCCGCCTCTACGTTATTGCTTCCTCACACAATGCCACGTCCGTAAGGGCGTGGTAGTTTACTTTAAGATTCTTAGGTTTGGTAGATATTCGTAGCCGCAGGCTTTAACCCGCGATGTATTTAGCAATTCCACTGACGCAGTGTGAAAAAGAATTCTTCTCACACTGCGTCAGTAGGGGAGTTTGTTGCGCAGGCTGAAGCCTGCGGCTACCAGCAAGATTGATAAGGTCCATATTTTTTATTTGAATAATTCGGGATGTGGCTCAGTTTGGCTAGAGCACCAGTATGGGGTACTGGGGGTCGGCGGTTCAAGTCCGCCCATCCCGATTAACATTGAAAGCATAGCCGTAAGTCATAAGCTATAAGCTTTAAACGTTTCAGGAAAATAACTTCTGCTCTGCGGAAAGAAACCAACATGATGACGTGAAAGAAGGCTTACAGCTTAAAACTTATAGCTTATAACTTTAATTTTTATTATTTGAAGGGAGCACCTATGCGGAGCGTATTGATCACAAAAGAAGAGATAGTAGCGCGAGTAAAGTCATTGTTCGAGCAGTATAAAGAATCGGTAGCGAACATCGAGGAGACGGTTAAACGGATCGAATCATCGGTCAGCGATATTGGTAAGGTCGTTGCTGATGTTGACGATTTCGATCTGAACGATGTTAAACCATTGCTTACGAGCTTGAACATGCAACAGACGAATCTTGTTAACATCCTTAAGCGCATGACAGAATTACATGCGAAAATGGGATACGTCATAAAATAATATGAAAAAAGAAACTAACGATCGACCTCACGATTACGAGAAGCTTACCAGCAATTTCGAGAAACACGTCGGCATCGTGCTGAAAGAAGTTTCTGATGGAGCGGCACGGGCTGAGATGAAGGTGACCGAGCAATTGGTCAATCGTATCAATACTGCGCATGGCGGGGCGATCTTTACATTGGCCGATAAAGCGTTTGCTGCAGCTGCCAATTTTGCCGGCCGCACGACAGTGACCATGCAGATGAACATCAATTATTTACGGCCCGGGATCCTTGGTGATATGCTTGTTGCAGAAGCACGCCAAGTGCGCGCAGGGGAAAAGACGTGTTTTTACGAGGTTGATGTTAAAGAAAAAAAGACACAAAAGTTAATAGCAGTACTGACCGCGACCGGTTTTATCCTCGACTAATATCCTTTATTATTTCGTTTTTCATCCTTCCACAATGTCGTGTTGTTCTATCGATGTAACATAATCCTCAACAGCAGACAGGAATTCGTTATGTGACTTAATGTGGCTCATGATGAGCTTATAGTGTGCTTTCTTGGGGAACCACTTAAAATACCAGCACCCGATCCGCCGCAGGAGCAATATAGCTTTTTTCTCACCGTAAAAATCACACAAAAGCTGTGCATGGCGCAATAAGGTTTCTTTGACCACGATAATGTCGTTAGCCGGGTATGAGCGTCGATCCTCTTCGATCTCGTCAAATATCCACGGATTGCCGAGAGCGCCGCGAGCAAGCATTACGTGATCACAACCGGTAGTTGCGATCATGTTCGCCGCGTCTTCGCGCGTAAAAATATTGCCGTTACCAATGACCGGTATCGAAACACACTCTTTGACTGATTTAATGACGGAATGATCCACGGCTCCGCTATAACCTTGGTCTTTTGTACGGCCGTGGACCGTTATGGCTTGTATGCCGGCTCCTTCAGCGATACGCGCGATCTCACACGCATTGACCGTGGTCGGGCTCCAGCCGCTACGTATCTTGCAGGTCACGGGGATTTTGACTGCTTTGACGACTTTTTTTAATAATCGTTCGACGCGCTTCGGATCCTTTAAGAGCGCACTGCCCTCACCTTTACTGACGACTTTACGTGCCGGGCATCCAAGATTTACATCGATCACCGTAAAAAACCCCATATCTTCAAGGATCGCGGCGCCCTCGGCCATCATTGCGGGGTCACGGCCGACGATCTGAGCTCCGAGGGGGGTATCGAACGCATTCGTACTTACATAGGTAAGCGATTTCGGACTTTTGGTAAGGAGCGGCTTTATGGCCAACATTTCCGTAAACGCGAATCGGCAACCGTGTTCGCGTGATACAGTTCTGAGCGGAAGGTCGGACATTCCCGAGAGCGGCGCCAGCAATACTTTTGCTTGAAAGATACTTTTTGCCATGATCAATAAAAAAGTAAGTTCTTGGTAAGAAATCGTTTAGAATTTTTTTTATTCTCTATTACACTATTATATTAGAGGAATATGCATAAAAAGGCAACTGCTGAAAACCAGATTAGTTTTCATAAGGTATTATTCTGTTTTATTTTAGTATCCTGAAAGCGGTGACATTCGCATAGGCTATGAAGGTAATACTTGCGTCACAATCAAAACGGCGAGCGGAAATTTTGCGGGCTCACGGATACCGGATCAGGGTAATACCTGCTCGCGGTGTTTGTGAGCGTGATACCTTCAAGCGTCCAAGTGCGTTAGTTATGCATAATGCTATGGAAAAAGCCCGGGCAGTTGCTGCAGATCTCTCCAGCGGTATTGTCATCGGCGCGGATACGATCATTTATTTTAAAGGACGGATCATTGGTAAACCACGCACCCGCAAGGATGCATTTGCTACCGTAAAAGTTCTTCAGAACGATCATCATACCGTATATACCGGTGTAAGCATCTGTGATGCCGGAAGCGAGCGGATGCGGGTCTTTTACGAGAAGACGATCGTTACCTTCAAAAAATTAAATGACCGTGCAATTTCAGCGTATTTATCATATATAGACCCGATGGACAAAGCCGGTGCGTATGCTATTCAAGAACACGGTGAGATGGTCATTAAAAATATTAAAGGAAGCATTGCAAATGTGATCGGGTTTCCCATCGAAGCCTTTAAACGTGAATGGGCAAGATTTTGTCGTAATAGGAGCACACAGTGAAGAAAAATAATTTCATCAAATATATTTATGTAGCGCTTATTGTTATCATATGTATCGTGTATTTGGTTTTGGACCATGCCGGAGCCCAACTTGATATGGCATACAACAGATCTTCGCGTCACGATAAGGAATATACGACCAGTCGTGCGAATCCAGATGATTTCATTACGATAAAACATCAGCCTACCCGTTATTATCATACGCATAAGCCTCAGGAATACATCATCATGAACTACGCTTCATCCCGCAACACGCTGGGGGGGACGCACAGAGTGGACGAACGCCGGGACTATGATGAAGAGGGAAAGCCATGGATAAAGAAATCACTCGAGAAAGAAGGCGGGCGTGCCAATAAAAAGAAACTTCATCTTAGATATGATGCTGCAGGCGGTGAGGTCGAGTATGTTGTGACGTTCAAGAATGGCCGCAAATTTGAACAATATAATACGATCGGCGGGAAAATACAAGGAACAGCGTCACCGCTCAGGATCGGTCTTGTTGTAGGCAAGGAGACGTATTATTACGATTATTTAGGACTTGCGGATGAATGGCAGGAACTTACGATCCCCTATGAAAGCTTTGAAGGATTGCCGATCGATAAGATAACATCGCTTGAAGCCCTCAAGCTTATCGTTGTGGGTAAATTTCAACGGCAGACAGCAGGCGAGATCTTCTTTGATGAGTTAAAACTGTATAAATACAGCCCGGATGATCTTGAGCGGCTTAAGGGTATAATGGAAGAGCAGAGAATGGCTGAGCCAGAAGATTATATTCGAGCATTGTATGCCGAGCGAGACGGATATTAAACACTAAAAAAGAATAAGACGATCAGAAAATATGAAAAAGATCATTTATGGGACATTATTGATCATTGTCGTACTGATCTCGGTACATAATGCGTACTCTGCATGGGGACTGTTTCCCAATAAATATGATACACCGTTCGAAAGGTATTACACCAAAATAGAGGACGTATACCAAAGAGGGATCGCGTTTGCCGATAAGAATGTTTATGTGAAAAAGAATTATTTCCATACTTTTCGGTGGGAGCATTTTTTTGAGCGCTGGAACGACGATATCATGGCAATTAAGGAAGATCTAAGGCCGTATGCCAATGAATATCCGCTGGTTTTCGATTATTTTTCGATCGTTTTGCGTGATCTGCATTTGATCTATCTTGAGTATAACGGCATGTTCGAAGGCGAAAAAGGAACCGGCAGACATATGGTCGCGGCACGGCAAGAGACATTCATCGGTAACATGGAGAGCTTAAAGCGTGAAATAGAGTTCGTTAAGAAAAAAGATGCGTATCTCGCAGAGGAGTATTTTTATCGCAAACAATAGCCAAATATGGTATATTATTTGTTCGTGGTCTTGTCAGAGAATTATGTTTTTTTGAGCAACCAAAATAAAGGAGGATATAATGGGAGTGATAGTAGATATTTTTAGAGCTGTCGTAAGCTTCAAATTTTATAAGACGGTAGTGATGCGCGGTACAGGGCGGGCATTAATGCATTTGTTGATGATTTCACTGCTGTATACGATCGCGTTCACCGTGTTTCTCAACATGCAAGTATTGTCTCCAATAAATCTCTTTGTTGATTGGACCGCAGAAAATTTTCCGACGATCATGTTGCAGGGTCGTGAGCTTACCACAGATGCCCAAGAACCATTTTTTGCCACGTATGAGAATTTTGGCTTAACCTTTGTTTTCAGTACCAAACAAGAATTTACAGATATTGGATCACAAGCGCCTAACACAGTGGTTGTTGAAAGGTCGCGCGTGTTGTTCGTCGGCAACGATAATACAGTTGAAGAATATGATCTGGCTTCAATGAAAGACTTGCCGGAGAATATTAATGTCGCGGTCGATTCAGAGGGGTGGATACGTATTAAAGTGGTCTTGAATAAATGGTTCACTCCTATCGTATTCCTTTTCGTTCTGATATTTTCATGGATCGCGTATTTAGTCGCAGCTGTTATATATGCTCTGCTAGGCATGATCATAGGATTGCTAGTCAGGGCGAAGTTGGATTTTGGGGCGCTTGCGAAGATCGCGATCTATGCGGTCACTTTGTTAAATCTCATCGTTATTCTTGGGCTGTTCGTGCCGCTTCTTGCGTTCCCATTTAGAGGGATCGTATTGTTCATCCTTACGCTTGGTTATATGACCGCGGGGATCATGGTTAATAAACCGGAGCAACGTGCATGAAGCTTAACACAACAAAGATCAACACGTACTTAAGATTACTTGCATCAGCGAAACCGGTTCCCGGAGGAGGGTCGGCCAGTGCGCTTGTTGCTGCTGTAGGGATCGCACTTGCGGAAATGGTAGCAAATATAATCCTTAAACGAAAATTACCATTACGTAAACCGCCGCAATTGAAAACTACGGCAAAGCGACTTGCGCAGTTTCGTGTGAAGGTAGAGGAGGTCATCGATAAAGATGCTCGGGTATATGCGCGTTTGCGGAGGGCCTATTCGGAAAAAACGAAGCTTAATCAGAAATACATATCTGATTGCTTATATGAGTCATTTGATGTAATGGTGTTATTGGTGTCGCTTATCGGTGCAGCGCGACGAGAGCTTACGGTTCTGGAGAAATGTAAAAGCAAGTCATTGCTGAACGATCTTTTATTGAGCAAAGTATTTTTGGACGCAAGCTTTAAAGGCGCGTTCGCTACGGCAAAGATCAATTATGATTATATGCCGGATAAAAAACGCAAGCAAACGATGCAGACACTATTGAAGGCACTACAATTCAAATTTAAGCACGTAAAAAAGAAACACGTGATGGTAAAAAAATGAAACTTTTAGAAGGTAAGACGATAGCCGAGAAGATCAAAAAGGTGGTTACGGAGCGCGTTGCGACCATCCGTTCGCACCATGGCCGTCCGCCTAAGTTGTGTGCAGTTATGGTCGGGGAGAACAGTGCTGCGGCCCTTTATTCTAAAGCACAAAAACGTGCCGCACGTGAAGTCGGGATCGATTATGAATTGTTGCAATTACCCGATTCAGTGACGCAAAGCGAGCTTGAGGACAAGATCATTGCTTTGAACAATGATGCAACTATTACGGGTGTCATCATTCAAATGCCGCTACCGCCCCATCTCGATCCGGGTAAGGTCTTTGATCAGCTCAATCCGAAAAAAGACGTCGAAGGCATCCACGCCGACAATCTGGGACTTCTTGTGTTGCGCAAGGAACGCATGCCTCCGTGTACGGCACAGGCAGCGATCGAATTGATCGGCTCGACCGGGGTCGATCTTTATGGTGCCGAGGTGACGATCGTCGGTTCAAGTCGGATCGTAGGGCGTCCGATCGCTCTTTTGTTACTTGAGAAAATGGCGACCACGACCGTTACGCATATTGGCACCTTTGAACGCGGGAAACTCGAGGAGCATGTCCGTCGCGCGGATGTTTTGATCGTAGCCGTGGGCAAAGCACAGGTGATCCCCGGTGATTGGATAAAAAAAGGGGCTATCGTCATTGACATCGGGATCAATAAAAATGGCGATAAGGTCGTTGGGGATGTCGATTTTGATAGCGCTGCGAAGAATGCGGCGTTTATTACTCCTGTTCCGGGGGGTGTCGGGCCACTTACGGTGTATGTTCTCATGCGTAATGTGATCCGTGC
>JAFGJY010000064.1 GCA_016928875.1 Candidatus Omnitrophota bacterium
AGACATCACTCCTTCGCAAATAGATCTTAAAGTTGTCGGCGTTTTTAATGCCGCTGCCATACGACACAATAACGAGACAATACTTTTTTTGCGTGTTGCCGAAGGGCCGATAATCCGTGAAGCGGATGCTGCAGTCGGATTGTATTTTGATCATACGGATCACACAGTAAAGAGAAAGAGTTTTAACAAGAACGATCCTGATATTGATTGTCGTGATCCGCGCATCATCAAAACCCGTAAGGGGATATTTTTGACGTCTTTATCGCATATTCGCAAAGCGTGGAGCCATGATGGCCTAACCTTTACGGTTGATACAAAACCGACATTACTACCCATGAACGAGTATGAGACCTATGGTATCGAAGACCCTAGAGTTACCTATGTCGATGGTTTGTATGCCTTGAATTATACCGGCGTCTCCTCTCATGGGATCGCGACCATGTTGGCGACATCCCGGGATCTTTTAGTTTTCAAGCGCCACGGGATCATGTTCGTGCCGGACAATCGAGACGTGGTTATCTTTCCGCAAAAGATCGATGGACATTACATGGCGTTACATCGCCCGTGTACTGCGGCATTCGGGCCGCCGTCGATCTGGATCGCGCGCTCGAAAGATCTGTTGCAGTGGGGCGGTCATCGTTGTTTGATACGTCCCAGCCATGAATTATGGGAGGCCCGCAAGATCGGCGGTGGTGCAGTGCCGATCAAAACCAATAAAGGATGGTTGGTCATTTATCATGGGGTAGGGTATGATGATGTTTATTCTCTTGGGGCTGTTTTGCTTGATGGACGGGATCCTACGATCATTAAAGGTAGATTGCACGAACCGATCTTACAACCGCTCGAATCCTATGAGTGTGAAGGCTTTTTTGGCAATACGGTGTTTACATGTGGTGCAGTAGTCGCGGACGATGGAGCGGTGAACGTGTATTACGGTGCGGCCGATGAGACACTGTGTGTAGCGACTATTGAGATCAATGAGCTGTTAAAGAAATTTTGATTATTCTTTGTAGCTGATCTTCTTTAGAATATCATTGTCCCACGTATAGTCGATCCGTTTTCTCTTCGAACCCAATCGTTTTTGTAACGCAAAACCGACTAAAAGTGGCAGGGAAACGGTTGGTTCTACGAATCCCATAGACGTTGAGGCCTCGGTCGAGACTTTTCCCCATGACATTGCTTCATGTAATGTGGAGCCGCTCAGCCCACCCCAATGTGGAGAATCTGTTGTAAGTTGCAACGCATATTTATGCCCACCCGTGTCTTTATTGAATACGTAACTCATTACAACAGAGTCGTTTATGTAATTTTTTGGGACACCACCTGCGATATAGATCGCCGATGTTCTTTTGGATTTAATGACGATCTGTGTCAGTTCATAATTATCGCGGATCGAATCGATATGCACGCTCGGTTGGTTTTTCAACTTGCAGCGATGATAATGTTCGGTGAGCCCTATGCCGATGCTTGAATCATTGAGCGCGGGAGAGAAGACGGGAATATTTCTTTTACGGGCCGTATACAAGATTGAATTTTTATCTTTGATCTCGCCGGCAAGATGCCACAAGAATTCGCGTGAAGAATAATTACGCGGCGAAAGTGTACTTGCGAATTTACCGACCCACATGTCAGTAGCCCAGAATTTAGCCTCATCGACATAGGTGTCATATATTCGATCGATATAAAGAGAGCGCAGCTTGCGATCGTCGGTTTTAGGTGATCCCTTAAAATGGTTGAAGCCACGCGCTTGATAGAGATCTTGATAGAGGATCGCTCCGGTCGAAACGATCACATCAACAAGATTATGTTCGATCATATCGCGGATCACTGTGCGCAAGCCACCAGCAATGAGCGGACCGGCTAATCCGAGGAGGACCGTAGGACGCTCCTTGTCGGTTAACATTTTTTCAAGGACATCTGCGCATCCACCAATATTGCGCGCTTGAATGCTCATACCTTTATAATTTTCAACAAGATCAACGATCGAACGAACCTTGGTCATATCGATCTGATTGATCTTTGTTTTGAGAAGTTTATGTTTTTGTTTAACCTGTTTCGAGCCGAGCTTCATCGTGAACTCAACCTTTTTCTTCTTTGCCATATGCTTCTCCCTCATAGTTTGTTATGCCTAGGCACAGTTTGCAGAACTTGCTCTCACAGATAGTTGGGTAAAATAAAATGTGGGTAATGGAATGCATATCTTAATTAAAATTTCAGATAATCGCAAGTATCTCTTGCATTAAATGTTAATCTCGAATAGGAGCGTTTGAGGGAAATATTAACTATATCCTTTGTTAGTTATGAGTTACAAAAGAGGCTCATAACTAATTTTGCAGGATCTTTACCGAGAAATTGACATGTCCTATTCTTTTTTATATAATCTGGGTTCTTTATCTCTAACTATAAATAACTAAATGTACATATATTAATATATTAGAAAGGGTTCGGCTTATGCGTAGTATGACCGGCTTTGCCACACATTCGTGCGTTATAAACGCCATAAAGACCACGATCGAAATTAAATCTGTAAACCATAGATACCTTGATGTTTATATCAAAACCCCGCGGACATTAACAGAGATAGAAACCGATATTAGAAAAGTCGTTCAAAAATACATAACACGGGGGAAGGTGTCATTACAGGTTTCATTTGAGAACGGGGCTCGGGAAGAAATAAGTTTGAATAAACCGTTGCTCGCTTCGGTCATCCGATCATTACGTGCGGCCAAAAAAGACCATCCTTTTTTAGGTGACATTCATTTTGCCGATGTGTTGCGTGTGCCGAACATATTCATTGCTACTGAAGAAAAAAAACTTTCGCGTTCTAGCGTAAAGCACTTATTGACGGAACTGGAAAAAGCCCTTGTGAAGTTCGTCGCGACCCGCGAAAGAGAAGGCGGCCATTTAGAGAAAGATATATCAAAACGATTAAAGGCCATTGACGCGAGCGTAACCTTGGTCGATAAAGAACGAAACGTGTTCATTGAAAACAGCAAAAACAAAATGATAGAAAGGATACGGGCCCTTCTCGAGGATGTGAGCGTCAATGAAGATCGGTTGATGAAAGAGGTCGCTTTTTTGCTTGAGAAGGTGGATATTAGTGAAGAAATAGTGCGATTACGCGCGCATCTTAAGCTTTTTTCGGAAATGTTACTGCAAAAGGAAAAGTGCGGTAAAGACCTTGATTTCGTTACCCAAGAGATGAATCGTGAGATCAATACGATCGGCTCGAAGGCGCAGGATTCTACAATCGCGCGTCATGTGATAGCGATAAAATCGGAGATCGAAAAGATCCGTGAGCAATTACAAAATATCGAATAAGCGGAAAGGGTTACTCATCGTTATTTCAGCGCCATCAGGGTGTGGCAAGACGACGGTGGTCAAAAGATTGCGTCGCGGACAGAGGATCGGATATTCGATATCTGCAACAACGAGAGGGCGGCGTACAGGAGAGCGGCATGGACGTGATTATTTTTTCATGACCGTACGCCAGTTCAAAGATGGTATAAAAAGAAATGATTTTTTAGAGTGGGCAAAAGTTTTCGGGAATTATTACGGCACGCTAAAAGGGTACGTTCAGAGATTGCAGGCACAAGGTAAGGATGTGATCCTTGATATTGATGTGCAAGGCGCGCAACAGCTCATGCGGAAGGGCGTTGATGCGACCTATATTTTTATGCTGCCGCCCAATGTGATGGAATTAAAACGCAGGTTGATGAAGCGACGTACGGATACACGCGCTACGATACAAAAGCGTTTATCGCTGGCCAAGAAAGAAATGGCCTGCGCACCCCGCTATGATTATATTATGGTGAACAAGAAGATCGCAGAAACAATGCGGGTGATAAAGATGATAATTCAGAGCGAAAAATACAAAACAAAATAACATAAGGAGGGTAGGAATGCCTTACATACCGCTTGAAGATCTTTCAAAGAATGCGAATAGTTTTTATAAGCTAGTACTTATGGCGGCCGAAAGGGCGAATCAGATACTGAATGGCAGTAAACCTGTGATCGATACCATCAGCAAAAAGCATACGACCATTGCATTGAGGGAGATATGTGCTGGTAAAGTATCCTATAAGGAGACCGATGGTAAAGAATGATCGTCAGATCATAATTGGTATTACCGGTGGCATTGCTGCATATAAGACATGCGACCTTGTCTCAAGTCTCATAAAACAGGATTACGCGATTCGATGCATCATGACCGAATGTGCAACGAAATTCATTACGCCGCTGACATTCCAATCATTAAGTCAAGAACGGGTCTTCGTTGATCAGTTCGAATATAATCCATATAAGGGACCGTTGCATATATCACTGGTTGATTTTGCACAGTTGATAGTAGTAATGCCGGCTACGGCAAATTTTATCTCAAAAGTTGCAGTAGGAATGGCGGATGATCTGCTTACAAGCGTTGTGCTTTCATCACCGAAACCGCTTATTGTCGTGCCGGCCATGAATACGGAAATGTGGAATAAGGCAGTTACCCAAGAGAATGTTCGGAAGCTCAAAGAACGTGGGATAATCTTTGTCGGACCGGTGAGTGGGCGTTTAAGTTGCGGGACGACCGGCATAGGGCATGTTGCACTGGTTGCCGATGTCATCAAGGCCATCAACAAGGTCATTGAAAAGTAGCAGTACGGTTTGTTATGAAAAGAACAATTGTGATCACCGCTGGCCCAACGCGTGAATATATTGATCCGATCCGATTCATCAGCAATGAATCGACAGGCATATTGGGCAATGCGATCGCACGTGCTGCCCGTGACCGTGGCCATAAAGTAATAGTTATTTCAGGCAATAAAGACCTGGAAGTTCTTTCAAAAGTCCGATATGTGTATATCGATTCTGCTCGTGAGCTTGAAGCGGCATTGCGGAGGCATTTAAAAAAGGCAGATGTGCTTTTTATGACAAGTGCGGTATGCGATTTCAGGCCGGTCAAGGTTGCACGGTATAAGATCAAACGCACGGGGAATCGGCCGCTTGTGGTCACGTTGCGACCAAACCGTGATGTCCTGAAAGCGATGGCACATTCCGTGGTTAAGCGTAAGAAGATCTATGTTGGTTTTTGCATAGAAACTTCACACGTGCTTAAGAACGCACGTTCGAAGTTGAAGACGAAAAATCTTGATATGATCGTTGCCTCACGATACTCGGCCTCACAATCGCCATTCGGGAATAGAAAAATGTCACCGTTAATACTTAAACGTGATGGTACTGTAAAGCGGATAGGAGTGATCACTAAAAGATCATTAGCACATCAACTGGTCAGGATGGTTGAGCAATAATCGTTCTTTACAAAAAGATCAAAAAACATTGCTTGAAACAATTTTTAGGCACCGTAGCCAAGTGGTAAGGCAGGAGTCTGCAAAACTCTTATTCGTCGGTTCGATTCCGTCCGGTGCCTTTTATTTTGCATGTTTTAGGGATGCCGGAGTGGCGGAATTGGCAGACGCCCGGGACTTAAAATCCCGTGGGTGGAAACACCCGTATCGGTTCGAGTCCGATCTCCGGCATTTTTTTATATGGGGTTGCATTATTATAATTATTGTCTTTAATTTTAAGTGATAATCACTATAATATATAGTTAATACTAATATTACCCACATCTGGATAATATGACGTTTCCTATCTTATATCGATTACATAAGATCGTGGATGAGCTTCCTTTGTTCACCCTCAAGGATATCCTTGTCATATCCATTGATGAAACGTGTGTAAAACTCGTTGAGGTCAATGTAGGCGGATTGCGGCCCGTCATCCAAAACTTCGCGATCGTTAATATCGAGGACACCGAAGGTAGTAGCGATGATCCTGCCGCCGCAGTAATAGCAACCATCAAAAAAGCATATGAACGGGGTGGTTTCAAAGGCAAGAATATCTTTACCTTGAGCATGAGCGGTTCGGTCTTTTTGCGCAAGATCTCTTTGCCCAAGATCCCTATCAATGAATTAGAGGCAGCGATCCGTTGGGAAGCGGGCAATCATATTCCGTTCAATATCGATACGGCTTATTTTGATTGGGAATTCTTGACATCGGTCAAGATGCGCGACGGTGTGGTCAATGATGAATATATGATCGCGGCGACCAACAGGAACGTGGTCGATAACCTGATCGCTATTTTTAAGCGATTGAACCTGAATTTGATCTGTGTTGGATTGCCGGCATTCGCATTGAGGAATATTGTGCGGAGTAGTGATCAGTTCAAACTTGACGAGAACACGTCAATCATTGATATCGGGGCAAAGAAGACCAATATCGTGATCTTTAAAGGTAAAGTCCTGTGCTTTGCACGTGAGATTCCCTTCGGGTATTCTACTCTCGATGATATTTTGCGCAATGAATTACATATGGAATTCGATAGGCTTGAACCCGCACAGATCGAAAACTGTATAAAGATAATTAAATCCAAATACGATGTTATGAGTGATCTGTCTTCACGTGAGGAGATTGTTCCCGGGATCACCAACCAGCGTATCTACGGTTCATTTACGTCCTTTCTCGACAGACTTGTGGCAGATATGCGCCGTTCATTTGAATATATCAAAGAACAGGTCGGTAGTTTGGTCATAGACAAGATCGTCATAAGCGGCATTGGCGTACGAATGGTAAATATCGATCGCTATATAGAAAGGAACTTTGGAGTTACGACTGAACCGATCCAAGCTCATAATGTTTTTAGATTTGATCAGAGCATTAATACTGAAGTTTTTGAACATAACTTCCAGGAACTGGCCTTATCGATCGGTTGTGCAACGGGCGGTCTTAAACAGATCAATTTTATGCCGGTCTCTTACTTAGAGAAGAGACGCGACATTATTTATGCCGCTGTGCTTTCCCTGACTTTGGTCTTTTTCCTGTTTATTGGTGTGATATTAGGTATTCAATCGGGTTTGAAAGTCGGAAAGATCGAGAAGACCCTTCGACAGGAGAATAAGATGATCGAAGCGGTTCGGCCGCAAATAAGTACGCTGCAGAACCTCTGTAACACCTATCTTGAAAAACGCAAGGTTTTTGATGTTATAAATGAGAATCGTATCCTGCTTTCACGTGTCTTGCAGGACATATCCATAAAAATACCCAAAACGATCGCCGTTAAGTCGATCAAGCTGAATGATACATTGCTGACCATTGAAGGATACGTATTTGAAGAACAAGACGAGAGCCAGAATAAAGAGAATGTGTTGGTAGATTTCATTATCCTGATGAATGATTCACGTTATGTTTCACGAGCGAGCTTGGTTTTGAGCGAAAGCGGGAAGGATTTTGACGTTCCCCATAATTTCTTTCGAGTCAGTTGTTTGCTTAAGACCGCAAGTGATTTTCTTGAATAATTCATACATGGAATAAATATCGTATAAGAGTATTGCCATGAAAAATATGATGAAGATCTTTATTTTAGCATTGGTCGGATTGAACTTGATCGTGCCGTTCTTTGTCTTAAAGCTTACGTATTTTGATCTTGAAGCGAAGAGGAAATCCTATCAGAAGCAGCTGGAGGATATCAAGAGGAAGAATGCCAGCATTTCCGCCTTGCTGAACAAACCGGAAGCGGTCACTAAACTGCAAGCGGAACTGAACGAGGAGATCGAAGTATTGCGTAAGCTTATGCCGCCCGAGACGGAAATGATCGCGGCGCAAAAATTTCTCTCGCAATTTGCCCGTGAGGCCGGGATCGTGATCGTTGCATTACGCCCTATAGAAGATAGTGTTCCGCTGATCCTTGGAGGCAAGGTTGATGCTGCGGCAAAAGCACCGAATACGGCAACGGAATCAAGTTCGGGTGTTCAATATGCACGAGTTGAGCTGAAGGTTAATGGGGATTATGATGATATTTGTAAGTATGTGAGTACGATCGAAGAATGTGCGGATGTGACTATGGCCGTGAATAAACTTGCCATGAAGCAGTTTACCGATGATCAAGGTAATCACATAGAAGCGGATATTGGGGTCAAAATATACTATTCGGTAATGTCGTAGGAGAGGTACGCTTTGGATAAGAAGAAAGTCGAAATATTGGTTGCCGTAGGGTTGGTCGTGATCTTCTTAGTGATCATTTTACAGCCCAAGAAAAAGAATCAACAGAAGAAGGTTTCGTATGAAGTACAGGAGATCACGGGTGTCGAATCAGTGCTGAGCAGTATCAACCTGATCAAGGGCAATAAGATCAATGTTGCGGCGTTAGAAGCGCTTGATATCCCGCAGGAGGAACAAACAAACGGTCGGAATCCGTTCGATATATTAGTGCAAACCAACCCGATTGCCGTTGTTCCGGTCGTAGAAGAAAGTTCCGAAGAAGATTCTGGACCATTTCCGGACCTCAAGATACAGGGTGTTGTATTCGCACAGGATAATCCACAAGATTCTGTGGCGATCATTGATGACAAAGAATTAAAGATAGGCGATACGATAGAAGGATGGACGATCATAATAGTTCGAGATGAGATGGTCACGTTCCAAAAAGGTAAAACAGTCCACAAAGTAAATCTTTATGAGCAAGACAACATGAACTGATCTGTTTTTTTATCGTATCAAAAGCAGGAGATCCTGAGTTTTGAAATTCAAAGCTTATAGATACGTCTTTTATTATTTGCTACGCTGTGGCATGTTCGTGATAAATTTGTTTCCTCGTAAAGTCGTGTTGTATTTGGCGCGACTTATCGGCAGAACGCTCTTTGGACTGCTTAAGCGGGAACGGACTAAGGTCGTCAACAACCTTTCGAGCGCGTATAAGGATCAGCTTGGGTCACAAGAGATCGAGGCATTAGCAAGAGATGTTTTTATTAATTTTGCTTTGACTCTGGCTGATCTTTTGTTGTTATGGAAAATGTCGATCGCGAACGTCAAACAGCTCGTTGAATTGTCACCTGAAGATGAAGCACGCATTCAAAAGATCCTCTCTCATCCCGGAGGGATCGTGTTTTCCGCATCGCATTTGGGGAATTGGGAATTGCTTTCAGCGTATATGGCGATCCGCTTCGATCATTCACGGAAAACGCAAGTCATCGGTAAACGTCTTTATTTTGAACCGTATAATAAATTGATCGTACGTTTGCGCGAACGCTTTTACACTGCAACCGTGTATCGCGATACATCATTTAAGACCATTGTCAAGACCCTTAAGGATGGTGGCGCGATCGGCATATTGCCGGATCAAGATATTGATAGCATACCGGGGATCTTTGTTGATTTTTTTGGTCGTCCTGCGTATACGACAGATGCGCCGGCCCGATTGGCGTGTCTTTCTAAAGCGGTCATTGTTCCCTTTTACATGATACGGCATGGTGATAAGTACAGGATGATGATCGATGATTTTATTTATTTCGATCAGAGCAAAAATAGAAATAAGGATGAGGAGATCAGGGATATCACGCAAAAGATCTCGTGGTCAGTTGAGAAGTTCGTAAAACGGTACCCCGCACAATGGGGTTGGACGCACAATCGTTGGAAGACACAGCCTGCTGTTATGAAGGAGGCCCATGTTTAAGCGATTGATCGGCATCAGCATTATCGTTTTAGTGCTCTATGTGCTATATTTATTTTCTAAGATTTACCTTCAACCACCTGATCCGATAGGCACACAAGAAGTGCAACAGCCCCCCAAAGAAGAGGTGGAGGTATATAAGATCTATGACTTCTCCTTTTCGAAATACAATATGAGTGGTACCAAGGAGCTTGAGATAGAGGGTAAATCAGCAGATATGTTCGCGAAGATCGTGCGGCTTGATAATGTGATCGCAAAAGCGTATGCCGAAGATGTTCCGGTCACGATAACGGCGGATACGGGTATGTTCGATAAAACAACGTCACTTGTTCAGTTGCGGGACAACGTAGTTGCAACAACGGACGATGGAGCGCGTCTTACATCGCAAGCGCTTGATATTCGCACCGATACGAATACAGTGGAAACAGATCAGTTGGCCGAAGTGTTCAAGGACACCTTGCATTTGCAGGGCATCGGTGCGATCTGCGATCAAAAAATACAGCGGGCACAGTTTAAGCGTAACGTGAAGCTTACGGTTGAAAGAGATGGTGCGGATGATGGGGATGTCAAGAAAGGCCAGGTGGTGGTTACATGTGATGGACCGCTTGACATTGATTACGAGACAGGATTAGCTAATTTTTCGGACAATGTTATTGCCGTGGATGAAAATGGCATCCTTAAGTCAGACAAGATGGATGTTTATTACGATAAGGACGCCGGTGATGTTGAAAAGATATATGCCTATGGGAATGTGATCATCTTACAGGACGAAAGTAAGACGTATTGTGACAATGTTCTGTATTTGGCACGTGAAGGGAAAACCATTCTTGGCGGAGAACCGGAATCATTCGTGATCCCGAAGGACGATTAAGGATGCAGGAGAGACAGCCAGACATGAACATGAAAGCGTTATTGCAAGCAGAAGGCATTTGTAAATCATATAAGCATCGTCAAGTCGTGAAGAACGTGTCGATCACGATCAACAAAGGCGAGATCGTCGGGTTACTTGGCCCAAATGGTGCAGGGAAGACAACGACTTTTTATATGATCATGGGTGTTATTAGGCCGGAGAACGGGCAGATCGTTTTTAAAGGCGAAGATATCACGGCAGTTCCGATGTACAAGCGTGCTCGGCTCGGGATCGGTTATTTGGCGCAAGAACCGTCCATCTTTAGAAAATTGACCGTTGAAGAAAATATCATGGCGGTCCTTGAGACCTTGAACATTTCGAGAAAAGACCGTGAGATCAAACTTAAAAGATTGCTTAAAGAATTAGATATCGATTATTTGGCAAAGAACAAAGCATATACGTTATCAGGAGGGGAGCGACGCAGGCTTGAGATCACGCGCGCGTTGGCGACCAACCCGTCGTTAATACTTTTGGATGAGCCATTCAGCGGCGTTGATCCTATAGCGGTTTTAGAGGTGCAACAGATATTACGGAAGCTGAAAAGCCAGGGGTTGAGTATTTTATTGACCGATCACAATGTGCGCGAGACCCTTTCGATCACTGATAGGGCGTATTTAATGGCAGAGGGTGAGGTGTTGATCGCCGGAACATCACATGATCTGGTCAATGATCCTCATGCTCGTAAGATCTATCTTGGTGAAAAGTTCTCTTTATGATCGATCAAGGATACAGTTGCAGTAAGCGAAGGAGGAGAGACATTGAAATTTTCGATAACGCAGAAGAATTTTAAAGCAGACAAAGAAGTGCGGGACTTTGTGGATGAAAAGCTTGGAAAGCTTGATAACAAATTCCAGATTAAGATAAGTAATGCTTCGATCGTTCTGCAAAAGAAGAAATATCTTTTTTACGCTGAAATTCGCGTGCAAGCAAAGAACGTTCGAGTTTTTGGTGAAAGTACTTCAGAGAACAGTATCTTCGCCGCCATCGAACAAAGCATCAATAAAGTTGAAACGCAATTAAAAAAGCATAAGGAAAAAGTGAAGGGACGTAAAAGTAAAGCGTCGTTGGCGCATAAAAAAAGGAATCAAGATCTTGGGGACGTTACAGAGACCCTGGATGCCGAGAATGCTCGCCCAGATGGATCGATCTTGGATCGGGTGGACCTGGAACATAAGATATTACAGCCAATGTCCGTTGAAGAAGCAGTATTGCAGATGGATACGGTCAGCGAAAAAATGTTCGAGGTCTTTATCAATTCAAGAACTAACGAGATTAATGTTATCTACCGTAAAGGTGGTAATGGGTATGGCGTGATCGTCCAGAAGAAATAACCGCGGAGGGCAGAATTATCTATGCAACTAAAGAATGTTTTGAAAAAAGAAGCTATTTTGATCGATATGAAAGCCACGACTAAAGAGGATGCGATAGAAGAATTGGTTTCTTTGGTGTGTTCGACATATGGGATCAAAGGTAAGAAAGAATTAATTGATAATGTGATCAAGAGGGAGAAATTGGGTTCGACCGGTATGGGGCAAGGGATCGCGATCCCTCACTGTAAATACGATAAGATCGACAACATCTATTTAGCGATAGGCATAAGTCGAGAGGGGATAGATTTCAAGGCATTAGACGGTGAGGCGGTTTATATTTTCTTTATCTTGATCGCTCCTACGGCTTCGGCCGGTCCGCACCTCAAGGCATTAGCGCGGATCTCGCGCTTATTGCGGGATGAATATTTTTGTCGCAGCCTGCGGAACTCGAAAGATGTGAAAACAGTTTACAACATCGTGATCTCTGATGACGAGAAACACAATTAATTCTTTATTGCCGTTTCTAATGATGTGGTTATATTCACAGAAAATCTAGAACGGAGACGTCGGGATATGACTTCCATAACCGTAGAACAATTATTTCAAGATCTAAAAGATAAGTTGAAGTTAAAACTTCTTACTGAAGGAGTCAGTTTGGGGAGGCGGATCAAGTCAGCGGAGATCTTGCGCCCCGGCTTGGCCTTTTCCGGATATTATGATTATTTTACCTACGATCGTGTACAGATCTTAGGCAGGACAGAGGTGAGCTTCCTGCGTAAGATGACGCAGCAAAAGCGGAACCGGTTCTTGAACAAGTTCTTTACCTATAAAATGCCGTGTATAATCATTTCCAAGAACTTATCGATCATGGATGATTTTCTTAATCGTGCGATCAAGGCTCAGGTCCCTGTCTTTCGTTCACCGCTTATGACTTCGACCATATCGAGTCGTGTAACACTTGCGATCGAGGATTTCCTTTCGCCCGAGATCAGTATGCACGCGACATTGTTGGATGTCTATGGGGTTGGTACGTTGCTGATCGGTAAAAGTGGCGTTGGTAAATCAGAGTGTGCACTTGAATTGGTCGAACGTGGGCATCGGCTTGTGGCTGATGATATGGTCAATCTTCGTTTAAGCCGCGGTAAATTCTTGACCGGTAGTTCAAGTGAGATCATTCGGCATCACATGGAAATACGAGGGCTGGGGATCATCAATATAAAGAGCATATTTGGCGTCGGTGCAGTCCGTGACCAAAAACGGATATCGTTGGTCGTTACACTGGAACGCTGGAGCCAAAGCAAAGAATATGAACGATTGGGCCTTGAAGAACAAACGTATACTATTTTGGGAGTTAATTTGCCACACTTGATCATTCCGGTCCGACCGGGAAGGAACATTCCGATCCTAGTCGAAGTTGCGGCGCTTAATCAAAGAGAAAAGCGTATGGGGATCAATTCTGCCCAGGAATTCAATAAGAAATTGATCCGGTCTATGAGCGTTTAACGGAGTGAATATATGAATTTTTTTAAATGGCTTTACCCGGGAATGCGGATCAAACGATGGATATTGCTTTTCATCGCTGGCATTACCGTTATTATGATGATCGCGCTCTATGGCGTAAAGATGATCGCAGGCAAAAGTATATTTTTAGCATTATTCGTAGCAGCTGTACTTGTTTTGGGCCTCTTTGTTATTGTTACCTCGATCAAGAATATCCTCAGGACGTTCGTTCGGGTACTGATGCCACAGGTCGAAACGGATCTCGTGAGCATCGTCTATCAGAAACGCCACGAACGTGCGCTTGAGCGCGGGCCGCGGGTGGTTGTTGTCGGTGGTGGTACGGGGCTTAATGTGCTTTTACAGGGCATTAAGGAGTATACGAACAATATTTCCGCGATCGTTACCGTAACCGATACCGGTGGTAGCTCCGGGCGATTGAGGAATGAGTTCGACATGTTGCCTCCGGGAGATATTCGCAACTGTTTGGTAGCTTTGGCAGACAGAAGTCCGCTTCTCAATGATCTTTTCCAGTATCGCTTCGAAGATGGGACAGGGCTTAAGGGGCATAATTTTGGTAATCTATTTATTACCGCATTATCAAAGATAACAGGGTGTTTTGACCTAGCGGTCAAAGAGGCCAGCAAGGTTTTGGCAATTCGCGGTCAGGTGATACCGTCAACACTTGATAAGGTTACTTTAGTTGCGGAATTCGAAGATGGAAGTACTGCCGAAGGCGAAACAACGATAGTTGATATGCATAAAAAGATAAAACAGATCGCGCTGAAACCTCATGATTGCCGACCCACGAAAGAGGCGATCGAAGCGATCGAGACGGCGGATATGGTTATCCTAGGCCCCGGCAGTCTTTTTACAAGCGTGTTGCCGAATATCCTGATCAGCGATATCCAAAAGGCACTTGAGGAATCTGATGCTTTTAAGATCTATGTGGCGAACGTTATGACGCAGCCTGGAGAAACAGATGATATGAGCGCATATGAACATTACGATGTGTTGGTGCGGCATACCAGCGATCGTATCGTGAATGCGTGCCTAGTTAATATCGGGACAATCCCAGGGCATTTAAAAAAAATGTATGCTGAAAAAGACCAGTTCCCGGTCGAGCTTGATCTCGATAAGATCAAAGATAATGGCGTTATGGTTTTCAAAGAGAATGTCATTAATGTGGAGAATACGATCAAACATAGCGCAGAGTTGCTTGCAAAGGCGCTTTTCGATGTATATTTAAAATTTGGAGTCAAGGAGAGCAATGCCGAAGAGAAGTGATCAAACGGATAGTGAAAGCCACATGGTAAAAAAGATCAAGGTCGAGAATAAACTTGGATTACATGCCCGTCCGGCGGCGTTACTCGTTCAAACGATATCACGCTACGAAAGTGATATTACCGTTACGAAGGGGACGAAAAAAGTTAATGCTAAATCTATCATGGGTGTAATGATGCTCGCGGCGGGGCCGAATTCAATATTGACGTTCGAGCTTCTGGGGCCCGACGCCGAACAAGCATGGGCAGATATAGAGGACCTTTTTAAAAGAAATTTTGACGAATAAGAGACTATCATGGAAAAACATTATGGTATAGCAGTATCTCCGGGTATCGTATTTGCGCGGGCCCTTGTTATGGAAAGCAAGGATCTGGTCGTAAAAAAGGTGCCGATCGATGAGACCGATATTCCACGCGAAATAGCGCGTTTTGAGGACGCGCTTACTAAAACGCGTGCGGAGTTACTTAATATCAGAAAAAAGATCGCCAGCGAGATCGGGCGTGAACATTCAGAGATATTCAATGCCCATTTACTGATCCTTGAAGATAGGACATTGATCGAAGAGGTCATATCGCGTTTACGTGAAGAAAAACTCAATGTTGAATACATATTTTCGGACATTATTGAACAGTATTCACGTGCGTTTTCGCAGATTGACGACAGTTATTTAAAAGAACGTACCTCTGATGTGAAAGATATCGGACGCCGCATCATAGGGAACTTGATGGGGCGCAAGAAGGAGACGTTGGCGGAGATTAAAGATCAGGTCGTCGTTGTATCCCACGATCTTTCACCATCGGAAACTGCGCTCATGAACAAAAAATATGTCATCGGTTTCGCAACGGATGTCGGTGGCCCGACGTCGCATGCGGCCATTATGGCGCGTTCAATGGAAATCCCTGCAGTTGTCGGATTGGAAACCATCAGCAGTGAAGTGCTCGATGGAGATATTGTCGTTATTGACGGTAACAACGGCATTGTTATAGTCAATCCCGATGAAGAAACACTCAGTGAATATAAGACCGAAGAAGAGAAGTTCGAAGCGTTTGTCCAGCGGCTTGATCAGGTCAAGGAACTTGCAGCAACGACCTTGGATGGGCATACGATAGAGCTTTCGGCGAACATAGAGTTTCCTTCTGATATTGATTCTGTATTGCTTCATGGTGCGCATGGAATAGGATTATATAGGACCGAATACATGTATCTTAATAAGACCGTGTTTCCAACTGAGGAAGAGCAGTTCATGGCTTATAAAACGGTCGCTGAACGTATGGGTAATATGCCGGTCGTGATCCGTACCTTAGACCTTGGCGGTGATAAATTCACCTCATCGCTGGATATGCCGAAAGAGATCAATTCTTTCATGGGCTGGCGGGCCATCCGGTTTTGTCTTACACGTACGGATGTGTTCAAAACACAACTGCGGGCGATAATGCGTGCGAGTGTTTTCGGTAACTTAAAAGTTATGTTCCCGATGATATCGAATCTGAGCGAGCTTCTTAAAGCTAAAGAGATCCTCGCTGAAGTTAAACAAGACCTCAAGAATGAAGGTATAGAATTCAATGACACAATACCTATCGGAGCGATGATCGAAGTACCGTCAGCAGCCATTGCGAGCGATATATTTGCAAAGGAAGCAGATTTCTTTTCGATCGGCAGCAATGACCTCATTCAATATTCCTTAGCGGTTGATCGCGTCAATGAAAAGATCGCATATCTTTATCAACCGACACATCCGGCTATCATACGTTTGATCAAGTATGTGATCGAACAAGGCCATAAGTGCAATATTATGGTCGGCATGTGTGGTGAGATGGCGGCGAATCCGTCACATGCGGTATTACTGGTCGGCATGGGTATCGACGAATTAAGTATTAGTGCGGCATTCTTACCGAAAGTCAAAAAAGTTATCAGATCGATCAAGTTGTCGGATGCGCAAAAGTTGGTAGAAGAATGTTTGAAGTTAACGACCAGCGAAGAAGTATCCGGATATTTAGATAGTAAATTATTACCTATTTTAGAATCTATAGAGCAGTAGTTCTATGGAGTGCCGCAAAAGTGAAAGGGTAAGGCATGAATTTGATCTTGTTATGCGCCGGTTATGCGACTCGATTATATCCGTTGACGAAAGACAAACCGAAGCCGTTATTACCGGTCAATGGTAAACCGATCATCGAATATTCGCTTGAGAAGATCGCTAAGTACCAAGAGATACAAAATGTGTATATCATCACGAACAACCGGTTTTACGGGTTGTTTTGTGAATGGCAGAAGGCATACGCGTATCAGCATCCAATAGAAGTGATCAATGACGGTACGGAGAGTGATGACGATAAGCTTGGAGCTATTGGTGACCTTGCGTACGTCATCGATAAAAAGAATATCGAGAGTGAGACACTTGTTATTGCAGGTGACAATCTCTTCGATTTTGACCTTGATGATTTCTTTAAGCTCTATCGGGATAAAAATGCATTGGCCGTGATCGGGGCTTTTGATGTTGAAGACCGGGAGTTGGCCAAACAATACGGCATTCTTGATATTGATGAGAATAATAAGATCGTATCATTTGTCGAAAAACCGCGAGATCCTCCGTCGACATTCGCATCGTTGGCATTATACTTGTTTTCCAAAGAAGGCATCCACCTGGTGAATGATTATATCGATCGAGGGCTTAATAAAGATCAGCCCGGGCATTACATTCGCTGGCTTTCAGAGAACAAGACCATTTATGCGGTCGTGTGTCGAGGCCATTGGTTCGATATCGGTGATTTTGATTCATATGAAAAAGCAAATAAATTTTATAGCGAAAATACATGATCGAAAGGAGAGTTGAAGAGATGAAAGACAGGCGGTATTTATTTACATCTGAGTCAGTAAGTGAGGGGCATCCTGATAAGCTTTGTGATCAGATTTCAGATGCGGTCTTAGATGAAGTGTTGCGGCAAGATCCGATGAGCCGTGTTGCGTGTGAAACATTTGCGACCACGGGAACGGTGATAGTTGGGGGTGAAATAACGACAAAAGGATATGTGGATCTTGATCCGCTCGTACGCGGTGTCATAAAGGATGTTGGATATACCGATGCTTCGTGTGGGTTTGATTATATTTCATGCGGGATCATGTCACTTATTCAGAAACAGTCACCTGATATTGCTATGGGAGTCGACACCGGTGGTGCGGGGGACCAGGGCATGATGTTCGGATACGCTACCAATGAGACCAAGGAGTTGATGCCGCTTCCGATCGCATTAGCCCATAAGTTGGTCAAAGAACTTGCGCGATTACGCAAGAAGAAGGTGATCAAATACCTTCGACCGGATTCAAAGAGCCAAGTTACCGTTCAATACGAAAAGGGCAAACCGGTTAGTGTTGATACGATCGTGATCAGTACGCAGCATGATCCTCATGTGACGATGAAGAAAATAGCGAGCGATGTTAAGGCGCTTTTAATAAAGAAGGTGATCCCCGTCCGTTTGCTGGACAGTAAGACTAAGATCTATGTGAACCCTACCGGTCGTTTTGAGATCGGTGGTCCTCACGGAGATACGGGGCTCACGGGGCGCAAGATCATTGTTGATACATATGGTGGTATGGGGGCGCATGGTGGCGGTGCATTTTCCGGTAAAGATCCGACGAAGGTCGATCGCTCTGCGTCATATTTTGCGCGGTATGTTGCGAAAAACGTTGTCGCATCGGGTGTCTCAGACCGTTGTGAAGTCCAGGTCGCGTATGCGATCGGTGTTGCTGATCCTGTTTCTGTTCTGGTCAATACACATCGCACGGGAAAATTGAGTGATGAGAGGATCGAAAAGGCCGTAAAACGGCTATTTGATTTTAAACCGCGATCGATCATTAAAAAATTAGACCTGCGGAAACCCATGTATAGGAAAACGGCAGCGTACGGACATTTTGGCCGTCCTAACGAAGGGTTTGCCTGGGAGGAAACCGACATGGCTCTGCCTTTGAAACATGAGCTGAGTCGTTAAATTGTAACAAAGTCTACTAATGGGAATGAAACCGCGCATAGAGGCAATACAAGAGGCTATTAGTAAGCATGCTTCACTTGATGCTTTTTTGATAACGAAGCCCGAGAATATTTATTATGTATCGCACTTCCCGGGTGATAATGCGTTGCTTTTAGTGACATTACGGCGATGTTATTTTATTACTGACCGCAGGTATTCTGAAGCTGCCGAAAGATTCTTTGATCATAGGCCTGGCTTTAAGGTCCTTATTGCTGGGCAAGGAATAAATAAAATCGCTCTTTGTAACTCGATCATAAAAAAGTTCAAATATCGAAAAATTGGCTTTGAAGCGCGTTCGGTTTCCTTTTCCTCAGCCTGTGAATTGTTCGATCGCCTTGGTAAAACGAAACTGGAGCCGATTAACGCATTTGTCGAAAGATTTCGCGTGCTAAAGACAGCACACGAGATCACATTAATAAAGAAGGCAATAGCGATCAACGAAAAAACGTACCGCTATTTAAGACGCGTTCTCAAGGTCGGCAGTTTCGAGCTGGATATACGGCATGCACTAGAAACACATATGCGTAAAATTGGTGCAGATGAACATTCGTTCCCAACCATTATTGCGTCAGGAAAGAAATCCGCAGTGCCGCATGCATACAGTGATAGGACGCGGATCGCTGCCAATAAGATCCTGCTGGTCGACATGGGTACACGGTACAAACAGTATTGTTCTGATCTGACGCGAACGTTTCACGTCGGACAGATAACACGTTTTTATCATGATACATATGCACATGTTCTGAACGCACAGCAAATGGCGATCAATGCTATACGGCCCGGCGTCATGATCAAAGACGTCGTGCATTTGGTACACGATTATTTCAAGCGTGAAGGGCTTCTGCAGTATTTTTCACACTCGCTCGGACATGGCGTAGGCCTTGAGATCCATGAAGGTCCGCTTTTATGGGACAAAAGCGAAGACGTTTTTCAGGAAGGAATGGTAGTGACCGTTGAACCGGGTTTGTATTTTGCCGGACGCGGCGGGATCAGGATCGAGGATATGGTGTTGGTAACGAAAAGAGGAGCACGCGTTCTATCGAGCTATCCTAAGACAATAGAGTCGATGATAATGCATAATTAGGCAAAAGGGACAAACACCTATAAAGCTGTCTAATGTGTTTGTCCCCGATTTCTCTAAAAGGAGGATTAAGCATGAATATCAAGGAAATCAAAGAAATGATCAGTCTCATGAAGGAAAACGATATTACTGAGTTTGAGATGGAAAAGGACGGGTTCAAGGTCAAGCTGAAGAAAGGTGCGGATTTTATGATCGCGCCCGACAGCGTAATGGTAAAGTCTCAGCCTGTACAGGTCGTTTCTGGACCGGGCGGTACAAAAGCGGCAAAAGATATTGCATCAGGTGCCAAGGACGAAGTAGCTGTGGAAGATCAAAACATTGAGATCGTCAAAAGCCCAATGGTAGGGACGTTCTACAAAGCCGCATCTCCTGATGCCGAACCGTTCGTACAGGTCGGGCAAGCTGTTCAAGAAGGAGATACGCTTTGTATTATCGAAGCGATGAAGCTCATGAACGAGATCAAAGCTGAAGTTAAAGGCAAGATAGTCGAGGTTTTGGTCGACAACGGTCAGGCCGTAGAGTTCGATCAGCCACTGTTCAAAATTAAAAAATAACAGGGAGAAGGAATTATAACTATGTTCGGAAGCATCCTAATTGCAAATAGAGGTGAGATAGCAGTACGTATTATACGGGCGTGTAAAGAGCTGGGCGTGAAATCGGTCGCAGTATTTTCCAAGGCCGATGCTGAGTCGATGCACGTGCATTTGGCGGATCAAGCGATCTGTATCGGCGGCAATACCAGCGTCGAGAGTTATTTGAACATTCCTGCGATCATCAGTGCTGCCGAGATCGCTGATGTGGAAGCGATCCATCCAGGTTATGGTTTTTTGGCTGAAAATACGCATTTTGCGGAGATCTGCGAATCATGCCAGATCAAGTTCATAGGTCCTTTACCGGATTCCGTCAAGAAGGTTGGCGATAAAGCAGTTGCTCGCGACGTTGCGAAGGCAGCAAACGTACCTGTTATCCCAGGTTCTGATTCTGTGGTCAAAGACAAGAATGAGGCATTGACCGTTGCAAAAAAGCTCGGTTATCCGGTGATCATTAAAGCCAAGGCCGGTGGCGGCGGGAAAGGAATGAAGGTTGCTCACAATGACGGGGCGCTTATTAGCGCTTTTTTGACGGCCCAAGCCGAAGCAGAAGCTGCATTCGGTGAGCCGGATCTTTATATTGAAAAGTTCATTAAGGAACCTCGTCACATAGAGTTCCAAATATTAGGAGATAGCCGCGGGCATGTGATCCATCTCGGCGAACGTGATTGTACGATACAGCGGCGCTATCAGAAACTACTTGAAGAATCACCGTCTCCCGTCCTTGACAGAAAAACGCGCCGTAAAATGGGTGAGTGTGCAGTACGCATAGCCAAGTCGATCAAATATGAAGGTGCCGGAACCGTCGAATTTTTGCTTGATGAAAACAATAATTTTTATTTTATCGAAATGAATGCTCGCATTCAAGTTGAGCATCCGGTGACAGAAATGATAACGGGCATTGATCTTGTTAAAGAACAGATCAAGATAGCGTCCGGAGAACGGCTAAAGCTTACGCAAGATAATGTGCAGCTGAAAGGTTGGGCCATCGAGTGCCGCATTAATGCCGAGGATCCTGACAATAATTTCATGCCGTGTCCGGGAAAGATAGACCAGGTCATCTTTCCCGGCGGTCCGGGTGTGCGGGTTGATTCTCACGTATATCCGGGGTATTACATTGCGCCATATTACGATTCGATGATATTGAAATTGATCACCTACGGCAAAGACCGCAATGAAGCTATTGCGAAAATGCGGCGGGCTTTAGCAGAGTGCACGATCCAGCCGCTCAAGACAACGATCCCGCTCCATCAAGCTATTCTTGAAACGCCGAAGTTTTTACGGGGGAAATACAGCACATCATTCATTGAAACGGCATTTAGGGAAAATCAAAACAAGAAAAAGGGCGTAAAGACAAAATAAGAGGTTTGTTATGAAAACGCATCATGTTTTGCTTATCATTCTTGGAATCGTATTCGGGCTCATGATCGGCAGTTTCTTGTTCGGTATATCGATGGGTTTGCTGGATGAAGAAGCGGTTATAAACGAGATAAGACGACTTTATGATCACCGTTTTATAACATTTCTTGTGAGCTTGTTCCTTTTTTACGCAAGCTACGTGGTCACGCGCACGCTTATCAAACGCGCTACGCGGGAAGAAATATTCATTACTGAAGGAGAGTTCGGCAGGGTATCGATCTCCATTTTTGCGGTCAATGACGTAGTGCGTAAAGTTTTCAGGAAATTCGATTATATAACCAAATATAGACTTGATACATATGTTCAACAAAAAAAACTTGTTGTTAAGATCCTGATAAAAGAATGGGACGGTAGGTCGGTCAATGAGATGACGGCAGCGGTCATGAGCGAACTTAAAGCGAAGCTGCACAAGATCATGGGGCTTGAAGGGAACATTGAGGTACACATAAAGATAAATAAATTAAACGACGACCAGGAATTAAAGGCAATACAAGAAAGATAGCTATGGATAATACAAAAGAGTTTGAGAAGATATTTTCCGCGAACGTTAAAGCGTTGCAAGATACATTCCTTGATCCACGTGCCGCGCGTACATTGAACGAAATAGCGCTGTGTATTGTGACCGCGATACAGAATGGCGGAAAAATAATGTTATGCGGCAATGGCGGGAGCGCTGCAGACGCGCAACATATAGCCGGTGAGTTTATCGGACGCTATAAGCGTGAACGTAAAGCGTTTCCGGCGATAGCCCTGACCACGGATACTTCGATACTGACATGTGTAGCGAACGATTATTCGTTCGATGATATTTTTAAGCGTCAGCTGGAAGGATTGGGGAGGCCGGGAGATGTATTGATCGCGATCTCGACCAGCGGGAACTCAAAGAACGTGATCCGTGCGGTAACGCAAGCTCGCGCGATGAAGATCACCACTATATCATTTACGGGCGGCGACGGCGGCGCATTAAAAGATTCTACGGACCATAATTTCAATATTGGCCATAAGTACACACCTTTCGTTCAATCAGGTCATGAGATCGCATTGCACGCTTTGTGTGAAGTCGTTGAAAAGATCTTGGTCGAGCAAAATGTCTAATGCTCGTGTTTAGTATATAACAAGCCTATGATCCGCAGGGGACAGGAGAAAACCTGTCCCTGTCAAGTTATTATAGGGATTGTGAGGAAGAACGATGAATCGAAAGTTGATCTCGCTTAAAAAGGCGAAAGAGATCCGAGCGCGGCTACGAAAACAAAAGAAAAAACTTGTGTTCACGAACGGCTGTTTTGACATAGTGCATGTGGGACATGTCAGGTATTTAAAGGCTGCACGGCGCTTAGGTAAGGTGCTTTTGATCGGGCTAAATCGCGACCTTTCCGTAAGGCGGCTTAAGGGGAAGGGACGTCCGATCAATAGTGAACGTGAACGGGCAGAAGTTCTTGCTGCGCTTGAGTGTGTCGATTATATCGTTCTTTTTTCCGAAGATACGCCTCGACGGTTGATCGCGGAACTATTGCCTGATGTTCTCGTAAAAGGGAGTGATTGGCAGCGGGGGCAGATCGTTGGCGAAGAGATCATCGATCAGCACGGCGGAAAAGTACGCAGGATCAAGCTTGCTAAAGGTTTTTCAACGACGAACATGATCAAAAAGATACAGCGGGCATGAAAAAGAAGCAGAGTATTTATAGGGTTCTTGATGCTAATTATAATCGTGTGCGGGAAGGTTTGAGAGTATGTGAGGACATCAGCCGTTTTTTCCTTGAGAACGATGTACTTGCAGCGGCGTACAAAACGATCAGGCATAAAGTGACCAAACTTATCTTGTTGATGCCGGCAGCATATCGGTCGATCGTATTGACGCGTGATTCTGAAAATGATTGCGGCAAAACGTCTTTTATGCCGGGCGGTAAAAAAAGTTCTGTTCAGGATGTTTTTTTACGTAATATAAAGCGGGCCGAAGAGGCGACGCGTGTTATCGAAGAATTCACCAAAATGCTTGATGAGAAGATAGCCTTTCAATTCCAAAAGCTGCGATTTTCGATCTATGACCTCGAGAAAAAAACGATTACAAAGCTTTAAGTTGTATGCCGTCACCGACCTCCACACGTATGATGAATCATATCTTAAAAAGATAGAATCAGTTTTGGTCGGGGGAGCTGATATTATTCAATTGCGTAGCAAACGGTTGACCGATCGCCAATTTTTCACATTGGGTGTAAAGATAAAAAAGATCGCACAGAATTTCAATACATTGTTTTTTGTTAATGACAGACCAGACATGTGTATCGCACTTGATGCCGACGGTATTCATATCGGCCAAGATGATCTGCCGGTCGATGTTGTGCGCCGCCTGATACCGCGCGGGCGATTGATCGGTAAATCGACCCATAGTCTCGAGCAGGCGGTACGGACTATGCAGGAAGACGTAGATTATATCGGATTCGGACCGATCTATGGAACGCCGACAAAACCGGATTATCATCCAGTAGGATTGCAAGATATCAAAAAGGTCATTGAAAGGGCAACGGTACCGGTCGTTTGTATAGGTGGTATCGATAAGACAACTATACGGGATGTCGTTCATGCAGGTGCACAACGTATAGCAGTTGTTCGTGCGGTGTTCGCACAAGAAGATGTTGAACAGGCAGCGCGGGACCTTAAAATGTTCCTTACAGAAAAAACATAAAGGTGAAAAAATGAACCAGATAACGGAAGCACGAGCGGGAAACATCACGCAAGAAATGGCATGTGTGACCCGCATTGAGGATATCGATCAAATAGTGCTACGAGACCATATCGCCCGCGGAGAGGTCACGATCTTTCGTTCTACGAAGAACGCAACTCCCAAGCGGATCGTTGCGGTGGGCAAAGGACTTTCGACCAAGATCAATGCCAATATCGGGACATCGCGCGATCTGAATGATCTTGCCTTTGAGATCGAAAAATTGCGTATCGCTGAGCATTATGGAGCCGATACGGTAATGGACCTTAGCACCGGAGGAGATGTTCGCGAGAATCGTAAAAAGATCATAGATCTTTCTGTGATCCCGGTGGGCACGGTCCCTGTCTATGATGTTATGTTCGAGATGTCAAGCGCAGGCAAAAAGATCACTGATGTTTCGGATGATGATTTTTTACGCGCGATCGAGGACCATATAGAAGATGGAGTTGATTTTATTACGGTCCATTGCGGTGTGACCGAAGAGGTTCTGCGGATCGTCCAGGCAAGCGAACGGCTTATGGGTGTGGTGAGCCGAGGGGGAAGTTTTATTTGTAATTGGATGCAGCAGAACAGACGAGAAAATCCACTCTATAGGCGGTTTGATGATATCGTTGCTTTGGCCAAGAAATACGACGTTGTCTTGAGCCTCGGTGATGGGTTACGTCCCGGTGCGTTGCACGATGCGTCGGATGAGGCCCAATTTAAGGAGCTCATGATCCTTGGTGAATTACAACAGCGAGCATTACAGCACGATGTGCAGGTCATTATCGAAGGCCCGGGCCATGTGCCGCTCGATCAGATCGAGATGAATATGAAATTGCAGAAAAAAACATGTCATAATGCACCGTTTTACGTTCTCGGGCCGCTTGTGACGGACATTGCGCCAGGATATGATCATATTACTGCAGCGATCGGTGGTGCGTTGGCTGCATGGTCGGGCGCGGATTATTTATGTTACGTGACACCGGCTGAACATTTAAAATTACCCGATCTTAAGGACGTAAAAGAAGGGGTGATCGCGACGAAGATCGCGGCTCATGCCGCAGACATTGCGAAATATGGGGTAAAATACCGCAGGCGAGACGATGAGTTTTCAAAAAGCCGCATGCAACGGGACTGGGAGAGCCAGATCAAGCATGGGCTTGATCCCGAAAAGGCAAAGGCATATCGGGATGCTGCACGGGTCAAGGAGAACGATACATGTTCGATGTGTGGCGAATTTTGTTCCGCTAAATTGAACGAACAATTTTTGAAAAAGTAACAGTTTGAAGGAAAGTGATGAAAGATAAAAGTTCGATACTGGCAGTCGGCACGGTTGCAATTGATGCGGTTGAGACACCACTGGGTAAGCGAGATAAATGTTTTGGCGGTTCGGCGTCATATTTTTCGTATGCTGCGAGTTTTTTTACGAGCGTTAAAATAGTTGCGGTAGTGGGGGATGATTTTCCGGCAGAATATCGTGCTGTGCTTGAGCAGAAGGGTGTTGACCTCTCGGGTATCGAGGTACGTAAGGGAGAGAAGACGTTCTTTTGGCGTGGGAAATATAAAGGTGCGATGAACGAAGCTGAAACCCTCGCGACCGAGCTTAATGCATTGCTGGCATTTAAACCCTTGCTCGCTCTGCAGGATACACAACCGGTCTTGTTTTTGGCCAATGTCGATCCCGAGATACAGTATAAGGTCATAGAGCAAAAAAAAGGTTCAAAATTTACGGTGATGGATACCATGAACTTTTGGATCCAGAATAAACTTGAGACGCTCAAGAAAGTGCTCGCCAAGATAGATGCACTTGTTGTCAATGAAGGTGAAGCGCGGCAATTGACAGGGGAGTCCAATCTTATCCGGGCGGGTGAAGCGCTTAGGTGCATGGGGCCGTCCCATGTTATCGTAAAAAAAGGGGAGCATGGGGTGCTCCTTTTCGGAGACGAAGGTTTCTTTGCTTTACCGGCATATCCGGTCAAGGACGTTTATGATCCCACCGGTGCCGGCGATTCGTTCGCGGGTGGCATGGTGGGTTATATAGCTAAAACTGGTACTTACGATTTCGCAACACTGCGGCAGGCTTTGATCTGGGGGACGGTGGTTGCATCGTTTACCGTTGAGGACTTTAGTTTAGAACGTTTGATACGGCTTAAGCCCGATGAATTACAGCAGCGATACAATGACTTTGTGAAAATAATACGATTGTAAAGGGATAGAATGATCGCGACAATAAAAAAACTCAGCAAAAATATCTATAAATTTTATCGATTCGATTGCTGTTGGCCTTATTCGGTTTCGTTTTATCTTGTGCTTATCATTTTTTATCTTGAAGCATGTGTTATCAAAAATCCTTCAAAATGGGCAAGTATAGTTTCATATGGGATCTTGCTGGCATATTATTTATATATACGAAAGTTATATGCCGAGCGAAGGCTTACCCAAAAACGGAACGAATCTTTTTTGATGTTGTTCCTGACAGCGAAAATAATCATATGGGGATGTATTCTCGTTCGAATAGCGCTTCTTTAATGCAGTATTAACAAAACCATGTGTGGCAGATTCTCTTTAACCAAGTCCGATAAAGATACGCTTAAAAAGCGTTTTAGGGTCAAGCGGGTTGCCGGGGACCAGAAGCCACGTTATAACATTGCACCGTCAGACGCTGTGCATGCTATTGTGAATACAATGCGGGATGAGATAACCTTGGCACGATGGGGATATATCCCGCATTGGATGGGTGCCGACGGTTTGGCGAAATCGGTCATCAATGCACGTGCGGAAACACTGATGCAGAAACCGTTCTTTAAAACCTCATTCCGTTCAAGACGATGTCTTATCATTGCCGATGGTTTTTATGAATGGAAGCGTGCGGGAAAAGCAAAACATCCTTATCGGGTCATCGTTGATGATGGTTCATTGTTTGCATTTGCGGGGGTGTGGGATACGTGGATGTATGATGGCAATGAACTTATGACCTGTGCGATCATAACCGTAGCAGCGAATGAACTCATGCGTCCCATCCATGAACGTATGCCGGTGATCATTAATGCGGATGATGAACAGGCATGGCTCATGAGCGACGATCTTGTGCGCGCAGAAGAAATGCTGCGACCGTTCGCTTCAGAGCGTATGAGGGCTTATGAGATAAGCCCGGCAGTGAATTCTCCTACTCATGATCATGCTGATATTGTAAAACCGATCTAATGTACCTTAAAGGACCACATTATGCGTGATAAAAAAAGCATAGAAAAGAACGAAAATGTTGTGATCCGTGTGCTTGAGAACGATGACGATCTCCGCGGCGATAAATTTACGATACCGGAGGAGACATTTACATTCCTTGAGCATGTAGATACAATGCATATAGCCGATATTGTTCCAGGGACTATACGTGGCAATCATTACCACATCGATCAGAAAGAATCCCTGATCGTATTGCATAAAGATGCATGGACGTTAGGGTGGGGTGCTCCTGAGAGCGATATGGTTAAAACACGGAATTTTGAAGGATGCGGTGCAGTATTGGTCGAGATCGGGCCTCATGTTGCACATGCTGTGAGTAACGCAGGGTCCAAACCGCTCACTATCATAGCGCTTTCGAACGGTCAACGGAGTCGTGACGGCAAGGAGACCATTCG
>JAFGJY010000065.1 GCA_016928875.1 Candidatus Omnitrophota bacterium
CCACTGACGCAGTGGGTCTGGCCGACCCACTGCGTCAGTGGAGGAGTTAGTTTATTTCGAAAACGTGAACAGGTCCTTCGCGAAATTCTGTGCGTGATATTCGGGTGAATTCGTTTGCGGCGCCGCACAGGCACTTAAACACAACGTTATAATAATAATGAAAAGCCATTTCATAGGATATCCCTCTTTATGATGGATCATGCCGTCAATTCACGGACTATCATATTGTATACCAAAGACCCTCGGCTTGTTAACATAATACGGTCACCCTTTCGGGCCATATACCCCTGCCGGATAAAATCTTTCATCCTGTTCTCGCGCACGTCATCCCACTCTTCAGCATAGTGGGAACGTAAATAATTAAGATCAAGGCCTTTATCAAGGCGGCGCAATCCTAGCATAAGTTGTTCGACAAAAAGCTCGTCGCGGTTGAGGAGTTCTTCACCGCCGAGCGGCAGAAGCTTCTCCGCAAGTTTTGCACAATATTCTTTTACGTTGGCAAGGTTTGACCATCTGTTCGTGCCGTCGAAAGAATGACCTGAGGGGCCGAGGCCAATATAGGGCACAAGCTCCCAATATTTGCTGTTGTGCCGCGAAATGTATGTCTCTCTGCGCGCAAAATTCGATATCTCATAATGCACATACCCGCTCTTTCCAAGACTATCCATTGTGGCCTCAAGGAACATTACCGCATCATCTTCGCTTACGGTCGGTACTTTACCTTTATCGCATAATTCAAAAAGCGGGGTGTTGTGTTCTATCGTAAGAGCGTAGGCAGAAATATGCGGCGCACCGAACCTGACCGCTTCATCAAGAGAGTCACGATACGGCCCGATCCTCTGCCCCGGGATAGAATGGATCAGATCAATGCTGTAATTATCATACAAGGCTTTAACTTCATTTACTGTCGCGCGTGCTTCCTCGGCAGAGTGAATGCGACCGAGGAAGATAAGATCTTCGTCATCGAACGACTGTACTCCGATACTGATCCGATTGACCCCAGCTTCTTTAATATCGCTTAGGAAGGTGCCGCTGATCGTACCGGGATTGATCTCGACCGTGATCTCACTGTCTTCGGAAACGGCAAATACCTCGCGCGCTGCCCGCAGCAGCCGTGCGATCCTCTCTGCTCCTAAGACCGACGGCGTGCCTCCGCCGAAGTACACGGTATCAGCACCGCTGAACATCGCACCGTGCGCCCGCTGGGCCAGCTTCATTTCGCACGATAATGCAGTAACGAACTGGTCCAGGACCGAAAGGTCCACGATCGAATAAAAATCGCAGTACGAACATTTCTGCACGCAGAAAGGAATGTGAATGTAAATGCCTGGTTTCATAAATCTATTTCCTTATAAATCATTTTTTTCTTTTAAAACTAATTTATTGGTCCTTTCTTTTAAAAGAAAGGACCCAAAGAAACAGCCGCCTACTCGCGGCTTAACGGCCGAGATATCGTCATGATCAGGCGCGATGAACTCGCCCGCCTCCGGCGGTCTCAAACAGCATCGCGTAAGGAAATTTGTCTGATCATTTCCTCATCTCGCCCTGCCGCTCGTAATGGCGGTTCTACAACACAGTGTCTTTAAAATTGCCTTAAGAAATAAACGCGTCATTTTCTGTTGTTTGATCGAATGGGTGAAGACATGGAGGTCGTAACGCCGCTCGCAGGACTGCGAGATCGGCAGCAACGCCCATTTGATCAAATGACTAGAAAATAGCGTTTATTTCTTAGGCAAGGTTTCTTTCGTGCCTTTCTTTCTAAAAGAAAGGCACAATAATCTTATTTAAAAAATGAAATTATCAATATTGATAATTCGAACAATATCCACATGGGCAGTGCCAGCACAACTTGCGTGATCACATCCGGCGGGGTCACGACAGCGGCGATAACAAAGATCGCAATAAGCACATACCCGCGCTTAGCGGCTAAGGCTGCCGGTGAGACGATATTGAGCTTTGCAAGGATGAATACGACGATCGGCATTAAAAATATAAGCCCAAAAATAATAATAAGGGTCGTTACGAATTGCAAATACGTTTCGACATCGATCATTGGCGACAATTCTGCCCCACCGAACCCGATCAGAAATCGAAGGCCGATCGGTAATACAATGTAATAACAGAAGAGAGCGCCAGAGAGAAAAAGCATTGTCGCAAGGACGCTCATCGGCATCAACACGCGGCGTTCCTTATCTAAAAGACCCGGTACAACGAACGCCCATGTTTGATAAAAAAGGACCGGGAGGGCGAGAACAAGCCCGGCAAAGAACGCTATTTTGATCTTGATCAAGAACGCTGCTTGTGGCGTGAAAAAATAAAATTCAGCTATGGTACCTCGCGCCGGTCCTTTTAAGAGGACGAGTATCTTTTCTGAAAATACATATCCTGCGATCGCGAAGATGCACACCGCGGCCAGGCAGATCAATATCCTCTTGCGCAATTCATCGAGATGATCGATAAAGGTGAGTTTTTTGGGATACATAGTGTACTCTTTGTGTTCCTTCTCGTACAAAATATGTCCCCCCTTGCAAGGGGAGACGTGCATTACTCTTTACAGCAACCCATCAATTTGTATATTTTCCTCAAACGCCTTTGCCAGCGAACCGAATTCGCATCGTGCTATATCAATGTCTCTAATATACGGCAAGACGCCCAGCATCGGCACATGGGTCAATTCGCGGATCACTGCAGGATTCGTTTTTTCCACTGTGGTGGTTTCCCGCTCCTGCAGAGTATTAAAAATGATACCCTTGATCGTGAGTGAACGCTTCTTGAGCGCTTCTACCGTAAGGAGCGTATGATTGATCGCGCCCAGGTTGACCCGTCCCACAACAATGACCGGCAGGCCAAGGTCCGCAATAAGATCACTTACAAAATAATCCCTTGTTATCGGCACGAGCAAGCCGCCGATCCCTTCGACGACCGTGAACTCATTATTCTTGATATACGACGCACACATTTTTAGTAGCGCCTTTACATCGATAGCTGAGCCCTCAAGCGTCGCAGCAACATGCGGTGAAAGCGGTAATGAATACCTGATGGGCGTGACTTCTCTATCATCTTTGATCTCGGCGGCAGCGGCTAGCAATGCTGCATCTTCGCTGTACAATCCTCCGTCTCTTTGCTCACACCCCGTAGCGATCGGTTTAAGCGCCTTGGTGTCCTTGCCGTATTTTCTCAAAACCCGAATAAGCCCGGCCGAAACAATGGTCTTGCCAACTTCGGTATCAGTCCCGACTATGAATATGCCTTTATTCACGTTGTCCTCCCTGTTCATCGACTCCCTGTCCGCCGTCATTGCGGGGCCCGTACAAAGTGTCAGCCGAAGCAATCTCCGTTCGTGCCATGCCAAACTTGTTTCGGCATCTAGATCCTGACATGCGTTGGGATGACAATTCTAAGATTGCCGCGTCGGCCTTCCCACGGTCCCGCCTTTAGGCGGATCCTCGCCATTTGGCGGGGCGTGGTTGGCCTCAGGATGACAGCATATTGTTTTTGTCCCAAGTGCACCTTGACCCTTTACCCTTGACCCATGACCCTTTCAATCGCCCACTTCACTACATCGATCAATTCTTCCAACACCGCCTCTTCGATCGAAAGCGGCGGCATAAGAATGATCACATCACCAAGCGGGCGGATCATGACATTGCGCTCACGCGCTTTCAAGATCACGTTATGTCCGATCCGCTCTTCGAATGGAAAATTCTGTTTTGTTCTTTTATCCTGTACAAGCTCGATGCCGACCATAAAACCTGCTTGTCTAATATCGCCGACATGGTCGAGATCTTTTAATGTATCAAGCCGCTTTGTCATTAATTCTATCTTCGATCGCAATGTTTCCAGTATCTTTTCTTTGCCGAAAAGATCAAGGTTCGCGCACGCGACCGCAGCTGCAAGCGGATTGCCGGAATAGGTGTGGCCGTGATAAAACGTTTTTAATTCTTCGTATTCTCCGAGGAATCCATTGAAGATCTCTTCCGTTGCAAGCGTCGCTGAGAGCGGCAGGTATCCGCCGGTTATCCCCTTACCGACCGCCATAAGGTCGGGCGTAATGCCTTCCGTATCACACGCGAACATTGTCCCCGTCCGGCCGAACCCCGTCGCGACCTCATCACAAATGAGCAGCACATTGTGCTCCCGCGTTACTTCGCGTGCCGCAGTGATGAATCCTTCCGGCTGCTTGAGCATACCGGCCGCGCCGAGCATGACCGGCTCGATCACAAGCGCCGCAAGCTCGTTCTTGTGCTTCTTTACTTTTTCCCGGAGCGCTTCAATACATTCTTTGCCGCACGCTGTTTCCTCCTTGCCGAATGGGCAACGATAACAATACGGCGCGGCAGTGGAGATAGTATCAAAAAGAAGCGAATGATATACCTTATGAAAAAGTTCAATACCGCCTACAGAAACGGACCCAAGCGTATCGCCGTGATATGAATTGGTAAGATGCAGTAATTTCTTCTTCTTCGTATTCTTGCCTTCTTTTTGATGCCAATATTGATATGCCATTTTGATCGCCACCTCAACCGCCGAGGCACCGCTGTCGGAATAAAATACGCGCGAAAGGCCGCGCGGCGCGATCGCGATCAGCTTTTCGGCAAGCTCTACTGCAGGTACATTTGAAAGACCGAGAAAGGTCGAGTGCGCAATCTTATCGAGCTGTGAACTGATGGCCTGATCGAGCTCTTTTTTTCTATGCCCATGCACATTACACCACAATGAAGAAACGCCGTCGATATACCGTTTGCCTTCGGTATCAATCAGATAACTCCCCTCGCCCCGTTCGATCACGATAATATCGTTCTCGACCCAGTCTTTCATCTGGGTAAAAGGATGCCAGAGGTATTTCTTATCTATAGATTTGTGATCTTTATTCATCGTATGTACTCTTGAAACATTGTATATCGTATTGCGTATAGCGTTGAACCCTCTCTTATGTCGTCCCCGCAAAAGCGGGGACCTCGGTACTTAGATCCCGGATCGTCGCTTCCCCAAAGATTTCTTCGAAATCTAGACATGGGGACAGGTCGCTCCGTCCGGGACGACCAAAAGGTTTTAGGCCTGACAATGACGACGCCTGCGGCTCTCACAACACAAAGAACACCAAGATCATAATAAACACCACAGCGAATATGATACCTCCGCCCCATCCAAGGATGAAATGCGTGACCGTACCGATAAAACCGGAATTCTTGAAGACCGTCGCACCGCAATAAATACAATTGAACGCATCGCTCGTAATGAGCTTGCCGCACTGCGGACAGGGAACCATCTGCTTTTCGACACGTTCCTCCTCCGCCCATTTCCGCTTGAGGCTCTCATGCGGCTCTTCGTCTTTAATTTCCCATTCGGGAATCTCTTCATCAGGCATGATATCAACCAGTTCGTCTCCCCTTTTAAGGGGAGTGGCCCGTCCTTCGACTTTGCTCAGGATGGTGAGCTTGTCGAACCAAAGGGCCGACCGCGTCCCGCCCTCGGCCCCGCATTTATGCGGAGCCTCGCCTAAAGGCGGGGCGTGGTTGGGACTCCGCCTTTGGCGGGGTCCCTTGCGGGAGGGGTTTTGCATATCAATATCAGGTGCTTAAAACCCTCCGGTGCTACGCACCACCCCCCTTGCAAGGGGGGACATAGTTTATCCTATTATTTTTGAATATTCTTCTCCCAGGGCATTCAGCATGCGCCGGATATCGTTCTCCGTATGTGCGGCGGAGAGCGAAATGCGCAGGCGCGCGCTTTTGCGCGGGACCGTGGGATAGCGAACTGCCGGCATAAAAAAACCGCGCTCAAGCATGCGATCCGACAGTTCAAGTGCGGCAGTCGATTCGCCGACGATCACCGGTATGATCGGCGATTGCGAGCCAACGTTAATGCCTATGATATCTTTCAAATAGTCCTGCACCATCTTCACATTGTTCCATAATGTTTGCCGGAGCGAAATATCTTCCTCGATAATATCGATCGCAGCGATGATCCCGGCACATGTGGCCGGTGATAACGCGGTCGTATAGATAAAGGAGCGCGCTTTGTTATGCATGAAGCGGATCAGATCATTGTCTCCGGCAATATAACCACCCAGGCCACCGAGCGCTTTCGAGAGCGTTCCCATGCAGATATCGATCTCATCTTCGACCCCCTGTTCCTCCGCAAGCCCGCGGCCGAACGTACCGAATACACCTGTCGCGTGTGCCTCGTCGATCATGAGTATTGCACCGTGATCATGTTTGATCTCTATGAGTTCTCGCAGATCGGCACAATCTCCGTCCATACTAAACACAGAATCAGTGATAATACATCGTTTTTTAAATGAAGACGTCCGCTTGAGGATCTCACGTAACCGTTTATAATTCTTGTGGGGAAAGACGCGTACTTCGGCCTGGGACATTGCGCACGCATCAATGATCGAAGCATGGGAAAGTTTGTCGATGATAAGCTGATCGCCTTTTGAGAACAGCGCGTTAATGATCCCGACATTCGCCATATATCCGGTAGGGAACGCGACTGCACGCTCCTTGCGTTTGAAGGCCGCGATACGTTCTTCAAGCTCGGCATGAATGATAAGTGACCCTGAGACAAGCCGCGAGGCACCGCTGCCGGTGCCGTAACTCTCGAGTGCTCGCACCGCCGCATTGATCACACGCGCATCTTTTGAAAGCCCGAGATAATCGTTCGATGCAAAATTGAGCACCGTCCGGCCTTGATAGTCAAGACGTACCGCGTCAATGATGCCAAATGTCCTCAGCTCGCGCAAAAGATCATTCTGCTTCAGGTGATCGAGCTCTATTCTCAGGTCCATACTGCAAGTATCGTTCATTATTTCTTACGCAGAAACGCACGTGCTTTTTCGTTGAACAGGTCATGATCCAATACTTTTTTGTACATTGCCTGCGCGTCTTCCGGCATCTCAAGCCCTCGGTAAATATCGGCCAAGATCAACATCGCATCAGTATCATGCTTATTCACTGCAAGGTAGTCCTCCGTCATCTTGCGTGCCTTTTGGAGGTCGCCCATCAGCACATATAATTTACCCAATATTAAATTTATTTCATTATAACGTTTACCGACCGCGCGCGCTTGAAGATAGTAACCCTCTGCATCGCTGAACGCCCCTTGCATCAGATATACGTCACCGCGGGCCTTGTTTATCGCGTAAGCCAGATATTTCTCTTTCTCCAGCCGATCCAGCACCTCTAAGCTCTCATCGTAATGGCCCGTGTTAATAAGGGCCAAAGCGTATGAAAACTGAAGCGATCTGTCTTCGGGGAATTTTTGTAATACTTCTGCCTGCACCATTTGCAGCCGATCATATTGTTTCGTCCTGCCGTATAAGGTATAAAACGTGTGGACTACGTCCTTATCCCAGGGCGCGGCCCGTAATGCGTTGGCCAGTTCCTGTTCCGCTGCGTTGAAATAACTCATTCCCAAATAAGCCCAGGCCTTGCGGTATGCTATTACGTTTTTCTTGTTAAATTGCGTATAGCCGACCTCAGCTGTTCCCGTTACATTTGCAAGAATAGTCTCCGCAAGTGTACGTTCGCGCATAAAAGAAAATGTATCTCTGGCTCTCTCTTCATCAAGCGCTTGTGCTCTTTCAAACGTACTGTATTGCTCGATCAGCGCCTTATTTTGTTCATTGTTCACAACAAAAATGAAATACATCCCATCGAAATAGACCATGTTCCACTTTTTACTGCTTGCAAACCATTCTATGAGGTTCTTCCCGCGCTCTCTTAATTTAATGATCGCATAATTGATCTTATATTGATTCACAAGCCGCGTCATGGTGTTTTTATTGACATATGCCTGCATGTAGGTATCGAAGATCGAAGGCGGATATGCTTCAACTTGGTTATGGATCAACACCCTCTTTGAAGGTAAGTTCCGGAAGATCAAATAGGACCCGATGGCAAATTCGTTATAGCCATTGCCGGCGATCTCGTTCTGCTCAAGAAAATCACCCACCTTGACCGGCACTTTCATATCATCAACGCCGAACCCAGTGACCTGCGCATTCATGAGGAAAAGTTGAGAGAGGATAAGTATGCAAATGACCGCGATGAGCGCTCCATGTACAAGGCCTTTTTTGTTCTCGATCTGCCGAACATGTTTAAGCAAGGCCCACTGTTTGCTTGTCTTTTGCACCTCATACCCCGTGAAAGTCAATCCCGCAATTACAAAATAGGCGATATTCCGTGATACTCTCAG
>JAFGJY010000066.1 GCA_016928875.1 Candidatus Omnitrophota bacterium
ATCTTACTGATTTTACCCATAAGGACATCTCCTGTGTTAGTCTCTAATATATTAGTTTAAGTAATGTGAGAAAAGAATTGTTAAATATTTTGATACATTTTTCTGTGGTAGCCGCAGGCTTTAGCCTGCGTGTGTAGCACACATTGAATGGGCGCACCCTAAAGGGTGCGGCTACCGCGCATTATTTTAATTTAACAATAAATTTTGCTGGAAAAAACGAATTAAGCAATGTTTGATTTAGGACGCGTCGATGCTTTTTGGACTTTGCCGGCCTGGATACAGCTCGCGCAGACCCGAATACGTTTAATACCGCCATTGACGATAGCTTTGACCGTCTGCAGGTTCGGATAAAACCGACGTTTGCTTATGCCGGTAACTTTCTTACCGATCCCGCCCTTCTTTTTTGCTAACCCTTTACGCTGTATAGAGTTACCAGTTATTGGCTTTTTGCCGCATATAGCACAGATTTGCATGATACTCTATCCTTTCTATAAGTATTTGTAGCTATTATATTACAGAGATTATACGGAAGAAATCGTTATTATAAAGATTTTTATCGAAATAGCAAGGGGGAATTGATGAAAAAAGAGGTCGTTGAAAGATCCCTGAAAGATGCGGGTCAAGGTTCGCATATGAACAGGAACGCTACCGGGGTTTTGGGGGATTGTTCAAATAGTTGGTCAATATTTCGAGGTTCGCTTCAGCGCGGGCTGCGGACTTGCCCTCCGGACTAAGATGGACACATTCCTTAAAGGCAAAATAGGCATCGCGATGGTTGTTTTGTCCGACATAACAAAGTCCCAGTTTGTAATAAAGGTCATCAAGCGGCACCGTTGCCGGAGAGATCTTGAGCGCAGCGTTGAAATATTGCACAGCTTTATCAAAGTTCTTAAGTGCCTGATAGGCATTTGCCAGGGAGTAGAGGATCTCTTGGTTGCGTCTGGCAAGGTCATGCGCTTTGTGGTAATACTCGACCGCCTTTTCAGGCATTTCCTTGCTCATGAAAATATTACCAAGATCCACTAACTTGAACGGGTCCTTGAATGTTTCCGGATCGTTCAGCATAGTGATGACCTTTTTGGTAGCGTTCTTTTGTTTAATGATCAAGTTGTCTTTTGGATTTACGGCAAGGGCTTTTGCATATTCGAGCAACGCTTGTTCAAAATTATCGCGGACATCACAATATTTAGCGAGCGTCAAATGCAGTCCGCACAGATCAGGGGCGAGGGCTATGGCTTTCTTTATCTCGATCATAGCTTTACTGAGATTGCCGATCTTGTAATACAGGGTGGAGAGGTTTTTATGCGCTTTCCATGATTGCGGGTTCCATTGCAGGACTTGCTCGTATTCCTTGACGGCTTCGTTCTCCCTGCCTTCGGTGGTGAGATGTTGTGCGCGCTGCATATGCCGTCGTTCCTTGGTCTGGATGATCTCATCGATGGCATGCTTGGCCTGGACGAGGTTGGGATTTAATTCGAAGGCGATCTTGAATTCTTCGAGCGCTTCATCTTCTCGATCATAGTTTTTTAGTTCATTGCCGCGCGCGTAATGTTTATATGCCTCATTGTGAGACATTATGTAAACTCCCGGTTGGTGGATTAGATGTGGCTACATCGTACAATACTATAAATGATTTTTAGTAGCAGATAAAGTGTAAACTTTATAAATGAACCAGAAATCATATTTGTAGCCCAATAAGCACCTTTTTAAATTCCATTCATGTATTTACCGTTCAGTTTTATCAGCTGGACATGGCCGATCTTCTTGCGCACATCATCGACGATGGCCGTAACGCATGGAATGATAATAAGCGTTGTTGCCGTGGCGAAGAAAAGCCCCCAGGCCATAGCAAGCGCCATGGGTTTAATGAACGGGTCATTCCCCCCCCAACCGTATGCGGTCGGCAAAAGTCCCAGCACGGTCGTTACGGTTGTCAGGATTACGGGGCGCAGGCGCAGTTTACATGCTTCTACAATGGATTCATGTGCCGCGACACCTTGTTGTCTGAGTTTGTTAATGAATTCGATAAGAACGATCGAATCATTCACTACGATCCCGCTTAGCCCGATGACACCGAGCATACACATAAAACTGAGAGGTCTTCCATGCACGTAAAAGGTAAGGATCACGCCGACAAGACCAAAGGGAATGGCGAGCATCACGATCAGCGGTTGCATGAGCGACTGAAAGGTTGTTGCCAGGATCAAGAAAATGAGGAAAGCCGCCAGAATGAAAGCCCGGCCTAAACTTTGCATGGACTCTTCAGTATCTTCCTGTTCGCCGCCGAAGATCACGGTGATGTCGGGATTTTTTTCTTTAATGGGTTCATATAACTTTTTTAAAGCTTCATTGACTTCAAGAGAAGTCGTTATGTCATCGTTGATATCAGCAGTAACGGTAAGTACGCGCTTCTTATCAAGGTGTTTGATCGTAGCGAGTCCTGGATATTCTTCAACACGTGCGACCTGGTTAAAAGGGATAAGATTGCCGCGCGAATTTTGAATAAGTATCTCATCAAAGGTCTTTATATCTTTTTGTTCTTGTTCGCGGAACTTAATGCGCACATCGATCTCATCACTGGTAGTTTTAATAGTTGTTGCGATGCCGCCCGCGAAGGCGGCATTGACAGCACGTGCGATCTTGCTGTAGGTTAAGAACGCTTTCGCAGCTTGCTTTTCATCGACAATGATTCGTAGTTCGTTCTTGCCAACATTGTAATCATCGTCAATGTCCTTAACGCCTTTTATACTGGCAAGCATTTCCTTGAACGTATCTGCCATTTTTTGCAGTTCTTCGAAGCTGTTGCCCTTGAGCCTTACCGCAATAGGTTTCCCGACAGGAGGACCGGGACTTGGTTTCTCGAATTTGACATCAAATCCGGTGATATGTTCAGCATCTTTGCGGAGCTGATCGACCATATCGCTTACTGTCCGTTTACGGCTGTTAGCCGGGGTAGTGAAGACCGTTATCATCGCTAAATGGCTGCCCCGCTCCGCATCTGCACTGTCGCGGGAGGTTTGCTTTATACCGATGCTAGTCACGAAATTTTCGATCTCGGTTTTAGGAAGTTTGTTGATGATCTGTTCAACTTCTTCCGCGTATTTTTCGGTCATTTCCATCGGTGTGCCGATAGGGGCTTCGATATTAACGAAAAATTCTTCAAGTCCTTCACTGCTAAAGAGGCGAAATTTCATGCCATACTTGGCCAGCCCAACCGATCCAACCAAGAGAGCAAGGCTTAGCACGAGTATCATGTAACGGTGTTTAACGGCGAAACTGATCAAGCGGGAATAAAAACATAATATGTAGCGGTACCAATGGCTTTCAGAGTGTTCCTTAGCTTGTGGTTTCGCGAAATCAGCAATATGTGAGGGCAAGATTATCAAGGCTTCAAGCAAGGATGCAGAAAGAGCGATGATCACTACTATAGGAATATTGCGGACGAATTTACCCATGATACCGGTCATAAGCAGCAGGGGAACGAACGCGGCGATCGTGGTAAGGACCGTCGACGTTACCGGCAATGCGACCTCTTTTGTCCCGCGTATAGCGGCCTCACGCGGAGGGATACCTTGTTCTATATAGCGATACGTATTTTCAGCGATGATGATCGCATCATCAACGAGCATCCCAACCACAATGATCATGCCGAACATGGAGAGCAGATTGATCGAGATCCCATAATACAACATAATACCAAATGTTGTCGCGAAAGCGATTGGCAATCCGACTGCGGTCAGAAGTGCAAGCCGCCACGTCAAAAAGAACAGGAGCGAGAGGACGACCAGTACGATTCCGATACAGGCATTGCTCACAAGCACACGCAGGCGACGCTTGATGTAGTACGAGAAATCGTCAACGTATGAGATCGATATCTCGGGTGGCAAGGCTTTTTGAAATTCAGTACAGGTGGTCTTGACCTTATTGACGAGATCGATCGCATCGGCGCCTTCACGTTTAATGACGACCAGATTAATGGAACGTGTACCATTAGTGCGATAGAAAATACTGTCTTCTTCAAAAGTATCTTTTACCTTGGCTATATCTTCGATCGTGATCCAGTTACCGAGATCATTTGCACGGACAACGACTTTCTTTATCTCATCAGCCGTCTCAAATTCTCCGACAGTGCGGATCATATATTCTTCGCCGTTTTGTTCAAGTGTGCCACCCGGCAGATTGATGTTTCGGGTTGCGAGAGCAGCGGCGATTTCAAGCAATGAAATATAATATTCCTTAGTTTTCTCAGGATCGATCTCGACCCAGATCTCTGGGTCTCGCCATCCATTTTTACCGATAGAGGAGACTTCGGGGATGTCGATCAATTTATCTTCGAGTGCCTCAGCATACCGCCGCAAGACCTTTTCTTCCACATTGCCACTCATTGCGACCTGAATGATAGGGATCTCGCCGGTCTCGATCTCGTCAACAACCGGGTCTTCTGCGTCGTCCGGCAGATCGTTAACCCGGTCGACCGCACGCTGGATCTCGTTAACGATCTTGTTCTTGTTTTTTGCGTTCGGATCGAGTTCGATGACTATCGTTGATAGGTTTTCTTCTGATACTGAAGTCATTTCTTTGAGGCCACTCAGTTCCTTGAGTTCGTCTTCAAGGGGGATCGTGACGAGTTTTTCGACCTCCTGTGCCGTTGCATTGCGGTAGATGGTCATGACGGTAACAATATCGTAATTTACCGGGGGGAATGCTTCGCGTGGAAGCGCGATGATCGCGATAATGCCGACAAGTAATACGAAGACAGATATTAAATTAACGAATAGCGGTTTTTTTACGAAATATTCAATAGGATTCATGATCTAGTACCTTATGTTGTTTGCAAATTGAGTTCATTAAGCAGAATGTTTTCTGACTTCTTAAGGTCGACGACTGCTTTGAGATACTGGTTATATGTGCGACGTTCATCGATCTTGGCGTCTATAGCATCATTTTGATAACGAATGATCAAATCGCTGCTTGAGCGGCCGATCTTGAATTTCTTTGATTCCTCTTCCTCTTTATTTCTCTGCAATTTTGCAGCATCCTTATATTTGTAATATTTTGTTTCCTGAAGGAGGATCTTGCGTAGATTACGATCGACTTCGAGTTGTATGTCCTTTTCGAGTTTACGTAATTCGGCAATAAAGATGGCTTTCTTATGTTGAGATTGTGTCAGGTTCGCACGTGCAACCTTGTTCTCAAGTGGGAAAGTAAAACTACCGCCGATAAAATATGAGTCATCGTCATTGCTCAGCATTTCACCCAGCGTATTAGCATATTCGGCATCAAAGCCGTTCGAGAGGAACGTTGCCTTGAGATCTAGTTGCGGCCATAATTTCTGTTTATTGATCTTAAGCACGATATGTTGTGCTTCGAGGTCCAATTGTTTGCTTTTATAGTCACGGCGTTGTTCAAAAGCTGTTTTAAGATGCGTATTTAGGTCGTTGTCGATATCGTAGACAAT
>JAFGJY010000067.1 GCA_016928875.1 Candidatus Omnitrophota bacterium
GCACAGGTCATTTCGCTTAAAGAGGCGATCATCACATTTTGCATACAAGAGCGCAACGCGCCCTGTTTGACAGAAAGCGCCAAGGCAAGTGATTCGTTACGAACGATGGAAGCAGTGGTCAAGGAGGCTGATACCATGCGCAGTGTCCTTGAAGGCTTCAATAAGGACGCGGCAGAAGCGGGCCGAATGATAAAACAGGCGCTGGAAGCGTTCAGACAAACTAAGGACCGGGACGGTCTGAGAACAACGGTACGTCAAATTCAAATAGTGATCACCCGATTAAGTAATGATCAACATGTGCTTGACCTTTTAAAAGACAATGCGGCCGAAGCGATGCTCATCCGGGAACGAAAGGGATTTGAGAATGTCTTTGATCTAAAAGAGCTCAGTGATGAGGAGATCGCATTTAAATTAAAAAAAGAACAGATGTTTTTCTTGGTCTTGGTGCGGGCCAGTACATTAATGATACGGCAGATGGAAGAATTCCTGGAAAAGCATCATATCGGAGTGGGATAGTAGAGATCGTAGGGACAGGATGCAATCCTGTCCTTGGGCGATATGTGTGGAATACACAATCCCACTGACGCAGTGTGAAAAAGAATTCTTCTCACACTGCGTCAGTGAGGGGGTGGCGGCTTTCATCTTTCGCCTACGCGGTGGGTCGGTCAGACCCACCGCGTAGGTGTGATGTAAAACGTATATGTCTCCAAGAGTATCGGTTTAGAGAGTGTCTACTAAGTATAGGAGGGAATATGGCAAGCGGGAACGGATTTACAGCAGTGTATAAAGTACGCAATCATGATATCGATGCATACGGGCATGTTAACAACGCGGCGTATTTGCGGATCATCGAAGATGCAATGGTCGATTATCTGGAGAATCTTGGCATTCATTTGCTTGAACTCGGCAAACAAGGCATCAGTGTTTATATGTCCGAAATATCGCTCAAATATCTTAAGCCGGCATTTTTGGGTGATAATCTAAAGACCGTTACCACCTTTACGGAAATTTCAAAAGTGAAAATGGAGTGGTTCAATGAGATCTATTGCGAGAATTCCGACCGGGTATTGACCAAAGTTTACGGAAAAGCTGCGTTCGTGAACAGTGCCGGACGAGTGATCCCGATCCCGCAACAGGTCAAGGCCATATTTGACCATCACCGTGAGTAAAGGATTTGTCAATGCCAAAAGGCGACAAGCGATCTTCATCTCTTTGTTTTCCCGCCACATGTTTTGAACACTGCCGCGCGACGCTTCCCTTCGATATTATCCGTGATCTGAACGATCACGTGCTCGTATTTATAGAACCGCATCCCGATGATACGGTCCTCGGTGCAGGCGGGCTCGTACAGCTCATTGCCCGCGAGATACGATCTCACGGTCGCCCGGAACGGATCCATAATGTAACCGTGGTCTCGGGGTACCATGCCGTTGATGATACGTTCATTGAAGCACTGAGTGAAAAAGATAAAGAACATATTTTTGATCGGTACCACGACTGTCTCAACTCTTTGTATTCGGCGATCAGCGATAATGATATCGGCGAAGAGGAGGCTTTTATCCGCGGATATTACGAAGACTGCCTGAAATATCTTGATAGACTTAAGTATGAACAGAAAGACCGCAAACGCCATGACATCATTTTAAAGAGCGGACTGCGGCTATTTATCGAGAATAAGAACGCGTTCGTTCGGCTTGCGGGCAAAGACATGGTCAAGGAGCATTATGTGCTTTTACCATTTTATGATTCGATCGCCGGCTTTACGCCGGCGCTTGATCATGTCATGAACGTGGTCGCGTTAGGGACCGTCATTGAGCAGATATTGAAAAAGAGCGGGAAGCGAAAGCTCACCATCGTTGCCGATGCGGGCAAGGATCCCCACGGTACGCACGGCTTGGTCCGTTCGGTGCTCAATCGGACGGTGCTGAGCTTGATCGAGGAGGAAGAGATCGAAGCAGTAACGTATTATTGGATGCACGGGCCGTGGCCGGTTATGAATTTTAATAACGAGGAACAGGCATGCGTAGCGATGTTCACGGAAGACATATGGCGAGATAAATATGCGGCATGTGCAATGTATGTTTCACAACAGGATCCGCTTGTGCCGGGAAGCGAAAGCACGCCGTTCCGTGTACGTGTGGAAGAACGCAATCGGGAGTATGCTAAACTGGTCCGGAAGCATAACAAAACCATACAGGAAAACGAGCGATATGCCGAACTCTATTTTCGTAAAGATTTTTTAGATGCCGGCGGCAGCTTTGAGTACGGTAGATTTAAAGATTATATCGATAAAATAGAAGGATAGTGAACTATGTCAGCGAGATTACGGAAACAGTTGGATTCATTCTTGTGGGCGATGCTGTGCCTTTTATGCGCATTCATCTTTAGCATAAAAGTCCCGCCGTACCTAGGCGTGGTCGTTTTCGTAGCGTTTTTTACCTTGAGTGTGGCACTTTTAAAAAAGATATTTGATGAGACACGGAAAAAAGACTAAGACTTTGCCGGTGTCTTTTTGGTGAGATGTTTAATGTGGTAGAGCATTTCATCGATGTGGAACGGTTTACGCACCAGCACATCGATCCCATGTTCCTTATACTTATCTTCAAGCCCTTCCGGATAATTTGCCGAAACCATGATGATCTTCATAGCAGGCTGCATCTTCTTGAGCTCTTCGATCGTCTCAAGGCCGTTCTTGGAACTGTTGCTGAGTGAAAGACGGTGATCGACCAAGGCCAGATCAAGTTTTTCTTTCCGTGCAACATCCAATGCTTCTTCGGACGTAGCTACGCTGTATACAGTGTGTTCGAACTCTTTAAGCAAGATCTGGTAAAAATCATTTATCTCAAGTTCATCTTCAAGCGTCAGGATCTTTAACATAAGCGGTTACTCCTTTTCGTATGACGTATATATTAGCGGTAAACACACGGTATTTCAATAACAAATTATCGCTTATTTTTCGTCTAAAAATGCGATCACGGAACGTGCGGCATTAGCCGATGCGTTCGGGGTCGTGATCATATCGGTAACGGATCGCAAGTCGCGCTTTATCGTCTGGATCTTGTTTTCATCTCGTAATACATCATGTACATACGAAGCGATCTTAGCAGGTTCCGCGGCGTGTTGGATGAATTCCTCGATTATCTTGCGCCCGGCGATGATATTGGCGATACCGAGAAACGGTATTGTTACAAAACAGCGGCCGATAAGATAGGTCAAAGACGATACATGATAGATAAGAACATAAGGGATACCGAGTATCGTTGCCTCTAAGGTTGAAGTGCCCGATTTGACCAATGCAAAATCCGAGACGGAAAAACAGTCATATGATCGTCCTTCGATGATCGTGTGTTTGAACGAGTGGCGCTTTAAGACGGTAGTATAAAGATGTTCTTGAAGACACGCGGTCTTGGCGATGAGGAACGTGCAATCAGGGATCTTTGCGCTTAATAGTTCAGCTGTTTGGGCCATGATCGGCAGGATCTTGGTCACTTCACCTTTGCGTGAGCCGGGTAGCAGGGTAATGACTTTTTGATCAGGAGCAAGGCCGAATTCTTTTTTAAGAACGTCTTTATCGGCGCTTGGTTTTACTTCGTCGACCAGCGGATGTCCGACAAAATCGACTTGCATCGCGGGGTCCACGTAAATGTTCTTCTCAAAGGGCAAGATCACCAGCATTTTGTCGACCACTTTAGGGATCGTATGGATACGGTCTTTTTTCCACGCCCAGACCTGCGGTGAGATGTAATAAATGACCGGAATGCCGCATTTTTTTATTTGTTGTGCAAACCTGAGGTTAAAACCGGGAAAGTCCGTAAGGACCACGGCAGCAGGCCGGATCTTCTTTACTTCTTCGAGCGTATTGTGAAAAACCTTGTGAAATTTGTGATATTTGCGCATAACATCGACGAAACCGACCGCAGCGAGTTTCGTTAATTCAAACAGTATTTCTACACCTGCCTCCCGCATGCGTGGACCGCCCAGGCCGCAGAAGCGAATAGTCGGTCGTATTTTTTTTAATTCTTGCACAAGATTAGCGGTATGCAGATCGCCGGAGGCCTCACCGGCAATGAAGAATAGAGTTGTGGGGGATGCGTTGGGGGTCATCGGTTCCTTCGATATACTTCGTTATTTTGAGCAATGATGTTGAGACACTTAAGTGCGAGTTCAAGTGCATTACGTGCTTCGATGTCCGGTTTGCCACAGCGTGAACCGTCGATAATGGAGCTGACAAAATTCTCAAGCTCGGCCTTCAAGGGTTCTTCTTTCATTATTTCGAGGTGTTCTTTTTTAAGGCCGAGCAAAGATTTGCGATATATCTTTACTTCTTGGTTTTGATAATCAAGCGAAAGGTATGCATCCTCCTGAAATATGCGTATCTTTCGTTGTTTGTCCGGGGTCAGTCGCGATGCAGTGATATTGGCAATGGTGCCGTTAGTGAATTTAATACGGACATTGGCGATATCTTCGTGGTCAGAAAGTACGTTTATGCCGACAGCATCAAGGTACGCGATCTCTTGGTTGACCAACGATAAAATAATATCGAAATCATGGATCATCAGATCGAGCACCACACCGCAATCTTTGATGCGTTGCGTGAATGGCCCCAGGCGATGGACTTCGATGAATTTGACCTTATTGGCAAGTTTTTCAACGCGCCGGTATGCTGCATTGTGGCGTTCGATGTGGCCGACCATCATAACAAGATTACGTTCTCTCGCCAAGGCGATCAATTCGTCGGCATCTTCGAGCTTAAGTGTGATCGGTTTTTCGATAAGCGCGTGTATATTATGGCTGAGAAAATGTTTTCCGATCTCATGATGCAGGAAGGTCGGGGTCGCGATCGTGACCGCATCAATGTGAGCGGTCATTTCTTTGTAATCGGTGATAAAAGGGACCTTGTGGAGTTCGGATAATTGTTGTGCTGCTTTCTTGTCAGTGTCACAAATACAGACCAGCTCGACGTTCGGGAGAGATTTTAAGATGCGTACGTGATGCTGGCCTAATGATCCAACGCCGACGACGCCTGCACGGATCTTTTTCATGTCGTATGTCCTTTAAATTGCGAGTGTTAAAAACAGGGCGTGTTTTTCAAGTATAACGTGAAATTGGTAAAAGCATTGTAGCAAATAGCTTGTGGCAAGTCAAACTATGTGCTAATATAAGCACCTTTATGCAGAGATAATTATTAATAAGACTATGAAAGGACCAGATGTGCAAAAAGTATATGATGATGCAAAGACTTACAAACGGCTTTTAGCCTACATTCTGCCGTATAAATTCAGGCTTTTAAGCGCATTCATTCTTTTATCGGCCGCTTCCGCAGCGCATGCTGCCATATCTATCGTAACCTATATTACCATTAATGGGTTAATGAACAAAACACAGGTAACGTTTGCCGATATACCCAACCTGCCGGAGGCACTTGCACAAATCTCGTTTTCGGCAAAATGGGTACCGGTCATCATAGTTGTTGTTTTCTTGGTGCGCGGTCTGCTTGAATATTTTTCAAAGTATGTTATGGCTACGACAGGATTTCGAGCGCTCATGGATATCCGTAATGACCTGTATTCGCATTTGTCCTATCTTTCATGCGATTTTTACAGTAAGTGGCGGGCAGGGGACCTTATGAGCCGCATCATGTCAGACGTCAATAGTATTAACTCTGCGATCACGAACATAGTCGCCGATAGCGTAAAGAGCCCATTGGTCATACTGTGGTCATTACCGTGCATTTTTATATTAGGGGGGAAGCTGGCGCTTATTAGCGTGGCCGTCTTCCCGTTAGTGGCTATTCCGATCATTGTGCTTGGTTCGCGCTTGCGTAAGCTTTCTAGAAAAATGATGGAACGCCATTCGGATATTACCTCATTTATGCAAGAATCATTCATCGGAATGCGAATAATCAAAGCCTTTGCGGTCGAGGAACGGGAAATTCAGCGTTTCAAAACTATCAATAAAAGCGTGTATGATTATGACCGCAAATCGATCAGAGTTACTGAGATCCAGCGGCCGATCATCGAGATCATGGGTGCCGTCGGCATTGCTATCACGATCTCATATGCAATGAAGATCTTGACCGCTGACCGTTTCATGGCATTTACTGCGGCGCTATTTTTGCTCTATGAACCGTTCAAGAAATTAAGCCGGATCAATGCGGTCATGCAGCGTGCACTTGCCTCGGGCAATCGCATCTTCGAGATAATGGATGCGCCGAATACCATTCAAGATTGTGACTCTCCCATAATATTATCCTCCACTATAACGGATATCGAATACAAGAATGTGGACTTTTCTTATGAAGAGGAAAAACAGATCTTATTTGATTTTAACTTGAAAATTAAAAGCGGAGAAGTGGTCGCCTTTGTCGGTTCCAGCGGTGCCGGCAAGACAACGGTCGTGAATTTGCTGTTGCGCTTTTACGATCCGAATGCGGGAAGTGTGTGTATCAATGGTACGGATATTCGGCAATACAGCCTATCCTCGATCAGGAATCAGATCGGGCTTGTTACGCAAGAGACGATACTTTTTAATATGACGGTACGTGACAATATCGCCTACGGCAATCTAAAAGCAAGCCAGGAAGAGATAGAGCGGGCCGCTAAAGCTGCACACGCGCATGATTTTATTTTAAATAAATTAGAGAATGGATACGATACGAAGATCGGTGAGCGGGGCATGTTGCTGTCCGGAGGACAACGGCAACGTATATGTATTGCCCGGGCGATCCTTAAGAATCCGCCGATACTTGTCTTTGATGAAGCGACCTCACAGCTTGATTCCGAGAGTGAGCGAGAAGTGCAAAGTGCGATCGAGAACTTGGTCAAAGGCCGGACCGTGTTTGTTATCGCACATCGGCTTTCTACGATCAAAAATGCTAATAAGATCGTAGTGCTCGATGAAGGCCGTATCGTTGAACAAGGTGACCATGCGAGCTTATTGGCGAAGAATGGATACTATAAGAAATTCCATGACATTCAGCTTGGTGGCGGCCAGCCCGAGGTCCAGAAAAAGGGGAATATATTTGGAAGATTTTTTAAATAAAGATGATTCAAAGGAGAAGAGAACGGTCGATGGCTGATAAACGCAATTATTTGTTAGAGCGTTTTGTGAATGTTTTCAAGGAAGAAAAACGTGGGAAAGTGTTGGATATAGGATGTGGTGATGGCAATTACGCGATCAATCTGAAAAAATTAGGATTTGCTGTCATAGCTGCTGATATGGATGTGCAAAGATTTCGTCATAAGGGTGAGGTGGAGTTTCAAAAATGCAATGTGACCGAAGTATTGCCCTTTGAAGATAACGTATTTGATTTTGTTGTGTTAGCAGAGGTGATCGAACACTTAAGAAATCCGTACGATGTTGTGGCGGAATTGACGCGCATATTGAAGCCTGGCGGCAAATTAGTCCTATCAACACCCAATATTCTCAATCTTAAATCACGTATACGGTTTTTATTTGAAGGAAGTTGGGAGTATTTTAGAGAGATACCCCTTGAGCATTCTCAAAATCCGCGTGAGGTTATTTGGAATTTGCATTTGATCCCGTGGCGATATCATGAATTAGAATATCTTCTTCATTCTTCGGGACTCTCGGTAGAGAATATTTATACTAGCCGTTATGAAGGGATGTTATTGTCTTTTCTTGTGCCCTTCATTAAATTTCAACTTTTCCTGAAAGAAAAAAGGGCACAGAAGAAAGGGGCAATGGATTATGCCCGAATTAACGCGATCTTATCATCAAATGATATACTGTTTGGTGAGCATCTGGTCATAAAAGCGGTAAAAAAGCAGTAAGCTTTTTGCCATAAATGCTATAAGCAAACACTGTTACTTTCTGAGATTTTATTTGCCATATTATAAGCCTATGTTATAATACGACGCTTTACACAGGAAATCAGGCAAACCACAATTCCTGGGCTTTTCATAAGTCTTCTGTTATCAACGCCA
>JAFGJY010000068.1 GCA_016928875.1 Candidatus Omnitrophota bacterium
CCAAGATTGATCTTCTCCTGTGGCGGATAGGCCCGATATATCGCAAATCCGACCAATGCTAATATGAGCAATACTTTGTATTTAAAATATTTCCCCATGCATTCCTCCCTTTAGGTTGCATTTATATGAAATTTACGAATTACCGATGTCTTTGTCATTAATAATGCTGATCGCCGTCTTCAAGAACTCAAGCTTTGTATCACCCTCACCAACCTTAAGCACCACGGTTTTTTCCTTAACCCCTACGACCGTTCCCAGAATACCACCGGACGTAATGACCTTATCGCCTTTTTTTAAGGACGAGATCATCTGACGATGTTCAACCTGACGTTTATTTTGGGGGCGTAACACCAAGAAATAGAATACTGCTGCCATTAATAAAATGGGGAACATAGCAAGCAATGCATTGGGCTGTTGTCCACCTTGTGCTTGGCTCGGGCCCGCAGCCATTGCTAATGATTGCAACATGTTGTTAATGAACATAGATACGCCTTTCTCAGATCAGATAGATTTGTGTTGATGATAATAAGTTAGCAAAAAATAACGCAGCTTAAGGGCTAATTGTAGTATAGGTATAATTAATCAGCAAGATTTTTCATCATAATTTCTTTCAAAGCGGCGTTTGAACTGTTGAAACTCCCCATTTTTTATAGCTTCACGCGCCGCACTGATGAGACGGATAAAGAAATAAACATTATGGTAGGAAATAAGTTGCGGTCCAAGCATTTCGTGACAATTCAGCAAATGCCGCAAGTAGCTTCGAGTAAAATGCTTACATGTATAACAATCACATTTAGGATCAAGCGGCTTTTTATCCAAGGTATAATTCCCGTTCCTTACGACGATCTTGCCGGCGTGCGTAAACGCTGTCCCGTTCCGGCCATACCGTGTAGGATTTACGCAATCGAACATATCCGCGCCAAAGGAGATCATGTTCAAAAGGTCAAGCGGTGTTCCGATGCCCATCACATACTTCGGTTTTTCATCCGGCAACTGTGGCAAAAAAGTCTGCGCTATCTCATACATGAGTTCTTTCGGTTCCCCGACGCTTAATCCTCCCAGTGCATAACCATCAAAATCGATCGCAACGGTCTGCTCAAGCGATTCCGCTCTCAGGTCTGGGAACATGCCTCCTTGAACAATACCAAAGACCGCCTGAGATCTTTTCTTGTGGGCCTTTTTGCAACGCCGCGCCCATTCTAATGTCATATGCATAGATTTTTTAATATAGTTCTTGTCCGCCGGATAATGCGGACATTCATCAAATACCATTGCAATATCGCTGCCGAGCGTCTCCTGTATCTTCATGACTATCTCGGGCGTAAAAACGATCTTTCTGCCATCAAAGTGAGAATTGAAAACAACCTCATCCTCGGTGATCTTTCGTAATTTTGCGAGTGAAAAGACCTGATACCCACCGCTATCGGTCAGGATCGGCCCATGCCATGCCATGAAATTATGCAATCCTTTATGCCTTTCAATGACCTCCATCCCGGGACGCACAAAAACATGATATGTATTGGAAAGAATGATCTCCGCTCCCGCGTCTTTCAATTCACTGGGTTTGATCCCTTTGACCGTAGCTTGAGTGCCGACCGGCATGAAGACCGGCGTATTAAAGACGCCATGTTTCGTAGTCACCATTCCCACGCGTGCATGAGACTTTTGATCTTTTGTTTTAAGAATAAAAATCTTTTTCTTCGTCATATTTTTTCTATGCGATCAACATCGCATCTCCATATGAATAAAAACGGTACCGCTGCGAGACCGCCGCTGCATATGCTTTTTTGATCAGCTCTGTTCCGCCCCACGCACACACGAGCATGAAAAGTGAACTTCGTGGCAAATGAAAATTCGTGATAAGGCCATCAATGACCTTAAATTGATAGGAGGGATATATGAACAGATCCGTTTTCTTTGCGCCGCTTGTGACAAAGTTCGCAACCTCAACCGAACTCTCAAGCGCACGCACAGTGGTCGTCCCGCATGCGATCACGCGCCGGCCTTCGGCTTTGGCTGCATTGATGATCGCAGCGGTCTTCTCCGATATATCAACGCGTTCAGCATGCATAACGTGATCTTTTACATTAGTGCTTTGGATCGGCTTGAACGTGCCATAACTGACGTGCAAGGTAATAAAACATATCTGCACATTCTTCGCACGTAATTGATCAAGTAATCGCGCATCAAAATGCAGTCCCGCGGTCGGCGCGGCAACAGCACCTTCCTCACGAGCATACACGGTTTGATACGTAGCATGATCGCTGCGATCGGCTTCGCGTTTAATGTACGGCGGCAATGGTACCGTCCCATACCGAGAAATATCCTCACGGACAACAGAAGCACTACACAGATCAACGATACGCTCCATGCCGGTCTCATGCCTATCCGCTTCTGGTACGATAGCAAAAAATGCATCGCACAGATCACATTCTCGATCAAAGATCACGCAATCGCCGGCCTTCAGTCTGCGCGACGGATTGATCAAGACCCGCCAACGCTCCACCTCTTTGACCGAACTATGTACAAGACCGTTTATATCATTGTTTTTCTTATATTCATCGATAGGAACTGAGAATTGCCTCTCAAGCAAAAGCACTTCGATCGCAGCGCCCGTCGTTGTTTTCTCACCAAAAAGACGGGCAGGTATGACCTTGGTATCATTGAGGACCAGCACGTCACCCGGGATAAAACGTTCGACGATGTCAAAAAAAACCTTATGCTCAATAGTTCCCGTCCTCTTGGCAACACATAACAAACGTGAACCAGTACGTTCTTTACACGGATATTGTGCTATCAATTCTTCAGGCAAATAATAATCGAAGTCGTCCGTTTTCATACGTTATTGCATTATCAGATCAAAATATTCATGCTCAACGTGTGGCAGCAGAGTGATCGTAGAGTGCGTATAATAAAATCGTACGATCACCTTATAATCATATCCGTCGGCTGCCATCCTCTGAGCACCCCATTGACACATGCCAACGCCATGCCCCCATCCTCTTCCCTGAAACATTAAGTGCTCCGATGAAGCATCCATTGTAAAGAACGTACTTTTCATAATATCAGGGAATATAAGAACGCGAATATCATTGGCATTGGCAGTAACGATCTGCTTATCACTTTCTATCTCAAACTCAATTATCCTCCCTGCCGTATCAACACTTGCTTTCTTGAATGCTAAAAGATCCCCAGTGATGATCCCTTTTTCATTGAGCTTTTTTTCCATTTCATCCAAAGTGATCGTAGTGGTCCATGTATAATATTTTGATTCCCAACAAAAAGGACAATATACGCTTGTTAAGCACGGATGAGGCGTAACCCGCCAGACGAATTCCGCAAACGTTGTATGACCACCGCAGGTAGAATGAAAAAAAGCCGGAAAGATCTCTTCCTCATAGGTCAAAATCTGGCCGCGGGTCTCATCAACGGCAGCATCAGTCTCTGCGGTTCGTGCGCTCATTCCGCTATATACTTGTGAAGAAACAGTGTCTGAAACATGGACATCGTCGTATTTGCGCTCTATGGCCGAAAATACAGCATAGGTCCGCGATACGACAGCTTGCGCTTTTAATGCTTCCTTCGGCCATTTCGCAAACATTTCTGATGGCAACACGCCTTTAACATATGTCTCAAGATCAACTTCGTTGATCACAAGGAATTGGCCGTTACTTTTTACTATATCGATCGCACCACTGTAAGTACGGCCTTTAATGGTGAATTTCTCTGATGGGCTCACAAGATGAAGTTTATCACACGGCATATATTGATCATTAATGTACAGCGATCCATTCTTGAACATGATCGTGATCGGAAAACTCATGAATCCGGTCACGAACGCGTGGGTCTTTTTGTCATAGACATTAAGATATCCGGCTGACACGATATCGATCTGGGCCGTACGGCTTAATAACACTTTGATCGGCATCGCATCATCGTATGATGCAGGGATCGGTAATGATATGACCCGAATTTCATCTTTGGCTGCCACAGTGAAGGCGGTCGATGATATCGCAAGTATCAAAAAGAGGGTTATAATAATATGTTTTGTTTTCATAGCATCAGGCATAATACACGGTTACATAATAATTATCAACAAATAATAGGCACAGAAACAGGAGAGCTCTTTTAATGTAATTCCCCTGCACATAATCGTACAAAGTCTTGCAGATCGTCGAATTTATACGCTGCACGATCATCATACTGTGTCGCTTGATCGTTGAAGAGTATCACTTCGCCGCCGCACTGCAATGTATACGCAGGAATAGATGCCGCAGGATAGACAACAAGAGAGCTGCCGAGGACCAATAAAAAATCTGCCTTGGATGCGGCTACTATGGCATTGTTCAATACCGTTTGGGGCAACATTTCTCCATAAAAAACAATGTCCGGTTTTATGATGCCACCGCAAGTATCGCACAAAGGCACACCATCATCACGATCGAGTATATCAAAAGCTTCGCTTACGAACCGTTTCTTACATGCTAAACAAAAGAAACGTGACCACGTACCATGTAATTCATATACGCACTGACTGCCCGCTTTTTGATGAAGGCCATCGATGTTCTGCGTGATCACCGCTTCCAGCATGCCTTTGTCTTCAAGCTTTGCAAGATGCGTGTGAATAACATTAGGTTGATACACCTCTGTCCCGTCGGGAAAGCATTCGCGGCAGAAAGAATAAAAATAGCGCGGGTCACGATCAAAACGGTCGATACTAAAAACCTCTTCAGGCGTATAGCGTTGCCACACTTCATAATTCCCACTGCGAAAATCAGGAATACCTGATAATGTGCTGATCCCCGCCCCTGTGAGTGCAACGACTTTTTTGCCTTTAAAAGTATCGATGGTGAGGGTGGTTTTTGCTGACATATAATTAATTTCTTATAAATAATATTCTTGCTCTTAGTATCAATGTCATCCCGGCCTTGAGCCGGGATCCAAGATCCTGACATTCGTCAAGATGACAACTACACGATATCAATTACTTCTCACTGACTATGTGTTGATACCATTCATACGTTGTTTCGTCAAAACAAACGAACATTACTTTTTCTAAATGCGGACACTGTGCGATACATTCTTTTGTCACCGTTATCGCGATCCGCACCGCTCGTTCCAGCGGAAAACGGTACGCACCCGTACTGACCGATGGAAACGCAATACTCCGTATTTTTTTCTCACGGACGATCTCAAAACAATGTATGTAACAATCTCGCAGACGTTCATCCTCGCCAGCTTTGCCTCCGCGCCATATAGGGCCTACCGTATGGATCACCCATTCTGCGGGTAGTTGATATCCACGCGTGATCCGGGCCTCGCCTGTGGGACATCCCTTCAGCGTTATACATTCCTGCAACAACTGTGGGCCAGCTGCTCTGTGGATCGCGCCATCGACCCCTCCGCCACCTCGCAAACTAGTGTTTGCGGCATTAACGATCGCCTCCACAACCTGTTTTGTTATATCCCCTCGAATAACGGAAATGATATTATTCATAACATATTTTGTTTGAATTAGTTAGGGTAATTACAACAAACTCGTTTTAGGTAGAAAATCATGCTTAAGGTTTTATTAAATGAACCGTAAATATTATATGTATTATATTTTTAAAAGCTATCGAAACAACAACCATTCAAAAATTATCTTAACATATTGTAAAATATACAGTTAGGTAATTTATACCCCAAAAAAGGATTTTCGTATGTGGCAATGGAATGCCTTAGGGATAATTAATATACTTACGAGTATTCTGTGTGCATTTCTCATAGTACTCCTTGTGGTGAAAAACAAGAAAGACAGGCGCACACTTTCTTTTTGTGCCTTCCTCTTTTCCATTATCCTCCATACCCTGCCGTTCGCGCTCTCGCGCATGACCAGCAATGACGCATTAGCGATCATGTTATTTAAGATCTGTATCGTCGCAGCGGTCATGATCGTCTCGACCTTGATCCATTTTGTGTATGTTGTTCTTAACGTTCACAAGGAAAAAAAACGCACGCTCCTTTCAATCCATTTACTGAACATTACGTTCGCCTATGCAGCGACCGGACCTTTATATCTTAACTTTGAGGAAAAATACGGCTGGGGCCTTTGGCCGAACGCTTCCCCGCTTGTTGCGGCGTATCTTATCTGGTGGATATTCCAAGTCGTATATTGTCTCTATACGTTATACGATAAAGGCGTACGTCGCGCTCGCGGACAAGAACGCAACGCGTATAAACAAATGCTTGGTGCCTTGATCGTCGGATTTAGCGGCGGCTCCATGACCTGGTTCCTGTGGTATGACGTACCCTGCCCTCCCTATCTCAACGCCGGTATCGGACTTTTCGCTCTATGGATCGGGTATGCGGTATTCCGCCATCATCTTTTTAATATTGAGATCATCATCAAAAAGACCGCGATCTTTACGGGGTTATGGTTCGGTTCGGGATGTATTGTTTTTGTGATTAGCATCTTGCTCGCGCCATTCTTCTCGCGACTCGGCATACCAACGCTCGTAACGACGTTCTTATCATTTGCGATCTTTATTGCGATATTCCGCCCGCTTGAATACCTGCTTGAGAATGTCACCAATAAATGGCTTTTTCAGAAAAGGATAAATTACGAACAACTCCTCGCAACGCTTGGAGAAACCCTCAGAAAGATCAGTGAACTGGATCCCCTCTGCTCGATACTTTCACAAACAATGACCGAAATAATAAATATAAAATTCTTCGTGTTGTATGTTTATTCGCCAGAGAATGACGACTATCGGCTCAAGATTGATGACCTCGGCGAGCTCGCGATCCCTTTAAAGTTCGATGCCAAAGATCGGCTCGTAACGTTCATCACCGCGCATGATGACATACAAGCATATGACTTCACGGATGACCAATTTGTAAAAGATCAGTTGATCTCTCTTGATGCAAAAGTGATCATTCCTCTCAGGTCCGCGCAACGCCTGATCGGGTTCGCTTTGCTGGGCAGTAAGCTTTCCGATCAAGATTATAATCTGCAAGATATCCAAGCCTTTCAATCATTACAAACATCCGTAACAAAAGCCATCGAGAACGCACTTGCGATCGAAAAACTAAAACAAAACCAGATTGATCTCGCGCATAAAGAAAAATTCGCTACGATCGGCATTTTAGCTGCAGGCATAAAACACGAGATCAACAATCCCCTCTTCGTCATCCTCGGCCGGACCGAAATGATCTTACGTCAATCGATGCTTTCAAAGAACATACAGTGGTCTCGCGAAGAGCTCATCGCGTATGTTGAAAAACAATTGCAATCGATCAAGTTCAACGCTGACCGTATCGCTGATATCGTTGAACGGCTTTCCGACTTCTCGCGCCCGCTCGATGCCGCCGATATGCAAGTAGTCAATGTAGAAAGTGTTATTAAAGACTCCATAAAACTGCTCGGTTATGATGATGAACATATGGCTAATATAAAGATCGATATTTCACTCGACCCCGCCCTTGAAGTATTGGGCGATCATCGAATGATTATGCAGATCTTTTTTAACCTACTGAATAATGCCATTCACGCGATGAATTTCAAAGGTAGCATCACGATCGATTGCCTGAGCAATCATCGTGCACATATCCGGGTCAAAGACACGGGCATCGGGGTCGAACGAAAATATCTAAAACGGATCTTCGATCCGTTCTTTACTACCAAGGATACGACCCAAGGAGATAAGAACGCGATCAAAGGCACGGGTCTCGGCCTTCACTTAGTCTATAACTATGCCAAAAAAATGAACGGTGATATTCAGGTCGAATCAACGCCGAATGTCGGCACGACCTTTACCTTGATATTAGACACACCACACACGCGCAATCAAGCAAGTGCATAATGATCGGTACAAAATATAAACCATGGAGGATGCCATGAACCAAACTCAAACAGATAAAACAGTTCTCTTAGTCGATGATGAAATGGATATATGCGATTTTCTATCTGAATATCTGCGTGATCGCAATATCCATTCCCTTTTCGCGACTAATATCGAAAAAGCGCTCGAACTTGCCGAAACGAATAGGATCTCTCTTATCTTTCTCGACAATAATCTGTTAAGCAATGTAAAAGGCGTGGAATACATACCGCGGTTCAAACAAATTAACCCGGCATGTAAAGTCTATATGTTAAGTGCCAATTCTAAGCCTGAAGTTCGGCAACGCGCGCACTTACTCGGCGCTGATGGATTCATCGCGAAACCCTTCGATTTCGAAGCGTTTGACAAAGTTCTAGAAAACATAACAAATAAAGAATAGGAGTGTCACATGATGAAACCAAAAATCGTATTCACGTTGATCGTAGTAAGCCTTTTCCTCCTGCAGCAACCGGCATTCGCGGTCAATGGCTCAAAGCTTATCGGTGTTGGGGCTGTCTCTCCCGTGATGGGGGGTACCGGCGCTGTTGAACCGCAAGATACCGCTGGCATCATGATCAACCCAGCAACTGTCACCAAAATGGGTAAACGTATC
>JAFGJY010000069.1 GCA_016928875.1 Candidatus Omnitrophota bacterium
CATTGAATAATATACATCCTAATCCAAAGACCCCAAGCATCCCTATAATGAAAAATAGCGCGTTCATCATGAGCTCCATTTCAGAGGCCACCCCGAATAAAGCATAAAAAATAAAATAGGCCGCTTCCCCGAAAGGAGGATACCACTGTTGCGGATCGAATTTGTTCATCTCGCAAACAACATCAGAAAAACCAGACGCCCTTTGGATATAAAACAAACGCATCCCTTTTAATATATACGGTATGCCATCACCGACCGGGGTCCCTTTATCCCAATATAACCATAAATATTGTGATACTGAGAAGAAAAGGGCGATCAACAATAATGTCACCGCATAAAATACACATTTCCGTTGCATGTGTGGTATTTTCACGGGCATGGTCATTATTTCTCTTCTTGCTTAATTAAAGAAGCTTTGACTCTGGGCATGATCACATCATAGATCGCACGGGCAATAATTAAATTAGCTTCGGGTTCTATGTGGATAAAATCTTTGAAAATGATGTCTTTATTTGCCTTAAAGGTGTTACTTAGATCAACAAAATTGACCCCATCAATCTCGCGGGCCACATTAGCTTTCGAGGTTATCTTTTCTCGCATCTCATAGACATAATCTCTTACTTCGGAAGTATTCGGTTCGATTGAGGTCTCAGGCCCGACCAATTCGTTTTTAAAATATATTAAAGGTTGTAAAAAGGTAACCATATCAGAACTGAACGCAGCTGATATTTTATGGGCCTTAATGATATTATTAACGTAGTTCATAGCAACGGCTTCTTTCCACTCCTCTGACATCCAAGGCGGCGCTCGATCGTCCGTGTGTGGCGTTAAATACAATTTAACGTAACGATTACGTAACGCATACCGGAATAAATTACTGCGATATAATAACAACATCAACCAATTATATTTGTCCAGATTATGGTACAAGAGTGGATTGTGTTCATAGACCACATAATTAAATGGATATCCCGGGCGTGTTTGTTCCATATAACCATCCATAATATCATTGCCCCCGTTATACATGATCACAATATCCGGCGATCTGTCCAGAATTTCAAAAACAAGCCGAGCCAGTGCCATGCCAGATACTGAAGAAACGACACCGTAATTATAAACTTCAACATTATCGAACCCGTTCCTTTTAAAAAGGCTTTCCAACGGTTCCGTGATCTGATTAAAGACCGTTGAGCCTCCAAGCATAAATACCCGATAGGTACCCGGTTGCTTGTCCACATAGGCCGGTTTGCCGGAATATCCAAATTCATTCAATCCCCGAGCGAATGCTTTACCCTTGAACACAATAAAGGGATACGGATAACGGAACATCGGCGAATCCCAAATGCTGTCGATCTTGGTAGGCGCAAATGGCAGGATATAAGGACTTATGAACTCTAAAACAGCAAAGAGAACAATGATCGTAATGATGGACAAAAAACATTTTGCCAAAAAACTCTCAATCCTCATCGTTACTCCTTTTTATCCTCTGATAAAGGATCACTTCATCATCATAATTATTGATCATTGTCCTCACCTTTTTATACTCGTCTTTTCGTCGCTCAAACTCGTTCATTATGTTCGGGATCCATTCGGTTGCATAAAAGGGCCATGCATCTATATTATGTTCCACCCTTCTATTTACCGATAACACAAATTCTGCCTCATCAAGCAAAGTAGTATCATCATACCCTCCCCCTTCCAGTCGTGACTCATATGCCGGCAAACACGGTTGTTTGATATTTATCAAATAAGACTTGTGAAAACCTGCAAAATAGAAACTATTCTCGATCTGTTGATCGTTCATCAGCATTAAAATATCGATCGTTTCCTTCTTTTTAAGAGTCTGCATGGTCTCAAGCAATTCGTCGAGATCAATGCTATTTTCCCGTGGCATTTTTTTCCCGCCCTCAATAATAATGTTCGTCGCATTATGAACCGTCGCATTACGATCACCCATTTGCAGCATTCGTCCGTGTCCGGTATTAACAAGGATAACTTGAACGCAGCTTATTATTATTAAGCTAATGAAAACCATCTTTCTAGGCCGCTTGTTCTTGATATTATGATAAAAGTTCCCTATTGCAATTGCCATAAGAGGAAGCATCGGGATAAAAAATCTATTTGAACCGAATCCCAATGTTAATTTGCTGAAAGCATGAATAAGCAAAGGAGTAAGAATGCCTATCCCGATCAACTTTGTTTCGAACGATGATCTGATGAACAAAAACGGGAATGCAATAATGAAAAGGACATAAAGAGGTACATAGAGATCATTTTCACAAATAGAAACAGCGGCAAACCGTATGCATTCGACGACCGGCGTTACATAATGTTGTTTATGCAAATTAAAAAATTTATTATACTGAGAACGCATGAACCCGCCATTTTCATGATACCACCACCACGTTGTCAAAAATATGATACAGACGGACAGCATCACTCTTCTGACCACAAGAGACTTGTTCTTCTCGTGATATAAGGATATAAGTACATATATCAGGACCGGTATGCCAATATACACACAGGTAGTGCTCCGTATAAGCAAAGCCGCGCCGACCGAAACTGCCCACCACACTACGTAAGATAACCTCGTGAATCTTTCTGTCTTGAACAATAAGTAGTATGAAAATGGCAATACGCACATAAGCGGAAATTCATGCCACAATAATCGCGACATGCCAAATACTCCAGGCATACTTACACACACCACAACGATCAGGAATCCCTCTGCGGGTCCATATAACCGTTTCCCTATCCCATATAGCCCTAAAAACAGCAAAATTGCGAATAATAAATTGGTTTGAGTAATGATGTCGATCGATCTGCCGAACAATAATATGACCACCATCATGACGTATTCAAAAAGGGGTGGGTTCATTATTGGCTCGCGGAGCCTCGGCATTTCGCCCCTTTGAACTTGCCCGGCAAGTTCATATGCGGTGAAAACGAAGCCGGCGCTATCATATTCCGGGTATATATTATCCCAATATAGCACGATCGCATTAACAATCACAAAACAACAAAAAACAAAGATCAAACCGAATTCCCATCGCCATGTGACAATATTCTTCACTAAACGGTCTTTTGTTTTGACTATCATGAACGATCCTTCTTAACTATTTCGTTTATTACGTAAAGTCTATCGTTAAAAAGCAGCTATGCAACTCTATTTTTTTTATTCTGAAGTTGTTGGGGAAATATATCCTCGCGCAAAATATGTTCATATATTGCCTGTGCGATTATTTGATGCCCCCTTTTAGTGGGATGACACTCATCGAGAAAAAGATCTCGCCACTCCCATCGTCCGTTCATAAAATATTCATGTACATGGATCGCGTCCTTATCCTTTATTTCTACCTTTTCAATGAGATGAGGTGAATTTCCATTTCCCATGTCAACCACGGTCGGCACGATAAAACGAACCTGCCCGCCGTATTGCTGAGCGCGTTGTGCTATCGCATGTAAATTATGCATATAATCTTCTGCACTTACTCTTTGTTTAAGGGGAAGGATTTTTTGAATTATATATTTAATGAAGAAATAATTAATTAGCCGAAAGACCCTTACACGAGATGTCATATCATATAATTTTAGGAAATTGGGGGGCACATTTCTAAGCTCTTTGTCGGCGTACGGGAATATTTGATTTACATCGTTATGACCAAAATATGTTAATACAAGATCAGGTTTATACTGTGCATATTTTTGCTCGAACATCCTCATCCCCTGTAAAGACGTATAACCCGGCACACCGGCATTGATATATTCAACGGGGAATATGTGTGATCGTTCGATCATATTATCCAAAATATGGATAAATGTCTCATCCCATTCAACGCCAGCACCAAAAGCTGTGGAATCACCGAGCACCATTATGCGATAAACGTCGAGCGTCCTTTTTCGTGCTACTATAGGGCCTCTATAACCGTCCCGGTTTATACAATATTCATCATTCGGTATAAGTTCATAAAACAACCCGTTTGTCGCCAGTTTAAAAACATTTTCATCATGCCACGCATCCAACAACCCGAGGTCTATTCCCGTTTCTTTTTGTAAGGCAATGCTATTCAATCGAAAACTACTTAGCCGCAATATGATCTCTAATAAAAAAAGGACCACGATGAAAACACACGTGATCTTTATGACCTTGACTATTTTTCTGATCAATGCCTGGGGCCTTTTTTAATTAATGACCATGTCACACAATGCTTTACCGTACCTTGTAAAGCTCGTAATAATGTTATGTGAAAATACCTTTCTTAAGATTATCTTGGGACGAAGGTAAAACCGCAAATAAAGGCGTTTAACTTCTCTTTCCATATCTTCCGGAGGAAAAGAAGTATCGAACAACGGTAACCTCTTGACGTTCTTTCTATCTAAAACATAGTCCGCCCAATAGTCAGCCGCTCCTGTCCGCTCCCGATATTCGTTATAAAATGCGGTCCCCGGGAATAGTGTAAACCTCGTTACTTGAATATCGTCAAACGGCATAGAAAGTGCAAAATCTATCGTGTTCTTAAGGCTCTCGTTATCCTCACCTGGACAGCCTAACATAAAAAAACCTAACATCTGCAATTTGTGTTTTTTAGTCAGATAAATAACGCGCTTGATATCCTCTATATCCTCATTCTTATTAAGGCGGTCCAATATCCTTTGGTCTCCGCTTTCAATACCGTACATAACACGATACATGCCGGCTGCCTTCATCACGACCAGCAATTCTTCATCTATAAGATCGGCACGTGTTCTGATCGTCCAGATTATTTTGATCTTACGCCTTATGATCTCCTCGCATATTTTTAGCGTTCTTTTTCTATCGATGGTAAATGACTGGTCATAGAAATCTATTTCACGTATACCGTATTTGTTATAACATTCTTCGATCTCATCTACGACATTCTCCGGTGACCGCATGACACAATGTGACAGCGTTGATGCACAATATTTACATTGAAATGGGCACCCTGTCCCGGTCAACATGACGGTGAAATTCTTTCTTTTGCAGATAAAATTACCGTAACGTTCATTCTTAAGAAGATCGCGGGCAGGAAAGGGAATAGTCCTAAAATCAGTGGTATCATTCAGAGAGCGGGGATTGATCGTTACTGTATCGCCACACCGATAACACAAACCCGGAATATCTTTATATCTTTCAATATGGGCAAAATTCTCCAAAAAGGCTAAAATAGTCTCAACGCGATCACCGATGACCCCGTAATCTATAGCTGAATGAACCATTGTTTCAGCGGGATAAAGACACATATGGAAACCTCCCGCAAGAACAGGGATCCCAATCGCGTTCTTTATCGCCTTTATCCATTCTAAGACAGGGTGGAAGAGATACGTTGTAATGGTAAACCCCAAAAGATCTGGATTATATTCTCGAATCCGTGCAATAAGATCTTCAAAAGGCATTTCTTCGACTTGCACGTCGATAAGATCGACCTCATGTCCTGCCTGACGGACAGTCGCAGCAACATAACAAAGATTCAGAGGGGGGATAGCCCCCATATTCTTTTCCTGGGCTTCGAGACAATTCCAATGTATTTCTGGCAAGAAGCTGTTATATAAAAATAACAAACGCATTATATTTCACACCCATTTTTTATTGCTCCTTCCAAGATCATGTGGTTGGGACACAATGATCCAGCACACGATAATAAGTTTTACCCTTCATCAGAAATTTTTATCGCTCTTATGCACCCTGATGCGATACACCGATGTGCGTATCTTGGAACGAACATTTTATATCATCATCTGCAAGGTCAAGATAAGCTAAGTTGTTCTAAAACCTGACTATTTAACAGCGGCTTCCTTTATAACGGAAACTTGACTTGCCAGATCAAGAGTGCCGTCATTGAAATAAGTGACCTTTACGGTTTGTCCCGTTGTAAGATAGTCCATGTCCCTCTTCTGGCCTTTTGTATCTGTAACAACACAATTGTCTACGAAATTAATAGTCATCACATCTTCCTTAACAAGAACCTCTATGCTTGGGAGTTCATTAATAACGCTGTCCACTATCACACCTTCAACAGTGACATTATTTAAACCCGCCGCTCCCCCAATATTCTCGCCGGCATTTTGGCTCATAACGTAGGTCATGCAGATGGCACTGATAACAACGAACGCAAAGAAACAGAATAACATGATCTTTTTCATTACTTCCTCCTTTTTTGTCTTGGCTGAATTTTCGTTTTCCATGTTAAACCTCCACTTTCGGCTTTACGATGATATTGAAAGCAACTTTCACTCCTTCATGGAGCAAATACGTGACTTCAATAACATCTAATGGTTTGACGATATCGATCGTCTTCGGTATTTTATCGTCCTTGTAAAACGTACAACGCGGATCGACCGTAAGCGCGTCATACTTGACCCCTTCCATGGAGCTCGTCGTCTTGAACTCGATCGTATACGGATCTCCCCCATGAGGACTCACGGAGATCACCGTTCCGGTCAAGATCTTAAAATCAGGCTTTTGTCCCATAATAACACCCCCTTTCATTCTTTTAACGATTATCGGCCTGTAGTTACAATATATTTTTCATTATGGTCAACTTGCCCGCATAACTTCACGATATGCCTCTTCAACACGCGATGCCATAAGATCGATTGAAAAATGTTCTTCAACGTACGTTCTTGCGCGAGCTCCCATTGCATGTCGTTTCTGATCGTTAGTCAGAAGTTCGATAATAGCCTGGGCACACTCTTCATGATTCCCCGATGATATTAACATTCCCGTTTGTCCCTCCGCAATCACCTCAGGTACACCGCCTACTCGACTACCTATGACGGGAATGCCATGTGCCATCGCCTCCACGAAAATAAGGCCGAACGATTCGTAGCGTGAAGGTGCTACAAAAACGCTGGCATCACGGTAGCGTTCGCTCAGTTCCCGGTCAGTGATATAACCGGTAAAATCAATGTGCTTATGATAGTGCTCCGGTATCGAACGCAAGAGAACATTCTTATAGGAAGCGCCTTCGTCGCCCTGAAAGCCCACTGTTTCATTGGTCACGAACGTATCGCGCCCGACGATCTGGAAGCGCGCCTCCGGTATCTGCTCCACAACACGAGGTATGGCATGCATCAGCACATCGACCCCTTTTCTTCTCTCAAGTCGTCCGACATACAGCACCGTTTTCTCTTTTTTCTCTGCTCTCTTTGCGTGAACGCGTGGTAGCGGAATGCCAAGCGGGATTATCTTGATCGATCGCGGCCACACTCCCATATTATCGAATACATATTTCTTGTTCCCCAGGGTCGAAAAAACAACAAGATCACTGTTCAATATAACACTGTCCTCCAATTGACAACTAAGAGAGCGATCCATGGTCCTCTCCCATTCCAGCTGATCGATTATACCGTTAAATGAGGTATGGAGCCTGGTCACAAGCGGGATGGTCTTACGCTGAGCGAATAAATAGGCCTCCGCCGCAAAATTCGGCCCTTCAATAATGTCAAAGCCATGCTGCGCATCAAGCTCTTCGATCTTATGTAAAACACATCGGCTATATTCGAATCTGTTCATGAATTCCGGATAGAGTGTCCGTGACTTGAAGAACGGTTTGTTCATGATCCGATGAATAGTTATGGTATCATCGTGCACGACCGTCTCTTGCCGCAAACTCTCACATATGACATGTATCGCATGCCCCCGTTGTGCAAGGCCGTGGGCAAGATTATAGGTATAGACCCCGATCCCCCCCCACGCAGTCTCGGGTGGATATTCCCTGGATAGAATGCATATGGTCAAATGGTCCCTCGTGGACTTCGTCTTTTTCATATCACGACCTATCGTTTTCTCAATATCGACTTGACCGGTTGGACAATATTTATGAGCGGTTGCAGAACGAACCGATACCCGTTCGAAGCATAAAACGCTTCGATGTGGTCTCTCAATTGTTGTATCTCGTTCTCCTGCTCGCTCATCATCCGATCTATGGCATTTAATTCGGCTTCTAAATTATGTATGATCTCGTTCTTGCTACAGAGGTCCATGGTATATTCATGCTCCTTTGCCCGCAGCAGATCTTCTTTTGCACGCATCGATTCCTTAAAATGACTGTCTTTCGACTGCAATTCCTGGTCACGAACGCGGATCCCCTGTCCCATCTCGCGTGTGATCCGCTCAACGGTCTCATCACGTTCGCGCAAAAGCCCTTCAAGGTGGCGTAAGCGCTCATTGAATTGCTGCATTTTGTCTTGCAAAATGCCCTCTTTTTCATTGAGCTTTGCCTTGAGATCTCTTAGTGCCGATTCGAGTTCCGCTTCCCATTCTTTTGCTTTTAACACCATCGATTCTTCCAGTCCTTTTATAAAATGGTCCTTTACTACGCACAGGCGCTCTTGTGCTTCGAGCTCTTCACGCAAACGTCGCATGGACTGCTCATATCCCTGGTATACTTTCTCCTTTTCATTGATACGATCCCTAAGTTCGTTATTCACTGCCTCGACCGACGTGAGGCTCTCGTGTATGGTAGAGAGTGATGCTTCGGCATCACGAATACGGTCTTCCTTACTCCGCATATCCTCATTGTACTTTATAAGTTCGCGCTCCATATCTTCAGTAAGAGATTTGATCAATTCGTCTTTGGCAACAAGTTCTTTTTTGTGTTGATTGATAAGCGCGTTCTGTTCTTCGACCGCAGCAATATAACTTTGCCTGCTTGACTCTTCATCGAAATGGCGCCCTGCGAGGTCGCTTTCAAGAGCGGCGATCCGCCGTTCGCGTTCTTCGATCCGCTGTGCATTGTCCCTGATCACATCCCTGAGCGCTTGGGCCGCCTTATTCGCTTCATCAAGTTCCTGGCGTATCCCGCCCAGTTCGATCTCTTTTGTGTTCATGTCATTCCGTAGCGAACATAAAGCCCCGTTCTGTTCTTCGATGCGCTTCTGAAAATCAGCGATCGTTGTCTTAAATAATTCTTCCCGCTTACAAACTTCGTCCTCCGAGGTCTCAAGTTCGCTACCTTTGATCACCAACGAAGCATGTTCCCTGGCCAATGTGTCATTAAGCGCACCTATCTCACCCAAGAGTATGTCATTTCGAAATGAAAAAAGTTTACTGACCTCGAGCATCAAAGGCGGCAATAATTCAAAGCAGCGTCCTTTCGGCTGTGTTTTAAGCACCTTTGAGACCATGTCCCTCACCATCGACCATACCCGTTCTTCAGAAACACTTCCTTTGCGTTGAATATACTGTTCAAGCGTTCTTATAACGGACGGTAATTCCGCGGGCCAATATTTCGCGACAATAAGAAGCCGGTTGCGCTGAACATAAAACTCTTCGAGGTCCTGCGGCATGATCCCGTGATAATGATGATGCACGATACTTTTGGGGACATATACCATTTTCCATCCTTTTCCGTAACAGCGTTTGGCCAGATCGACATCTTCCAGGTACATATTGAAGTCCTCATCGAACGGGCCAACGGATTCCAGGCACTGTCGCTTAAAGAGCAACGCGCACCCACACAAGCTCGGCATCTCGGTCTGGATATCATATTGCCCTTCATCGGGCTCCTGAAAACCACGATCTGCCCAATGGAAGTTCGGATATTCGATATGGCCCGTACTGTGGATCCTCCCGTCCATAAGCAGGATCTTGCTGCCGGCAGCGCCGATCGTATCGTCACTGTGCAAAACAGTGACCAGTTCGTTCAACCACCCGGTATCAACCTTGGTATCAGGATTAAGCAGGGCGATATAGTCGCCGCGTGCTTTCTTAATGCCGAGATTGTTCGCACGCGCGTAGTTGTTCACCTTGTTCTTGATCGTTATAACATGAGGGCATTGTTTCTTCACCGATGCAAGCGAAGCGTCGGTCGAACCGTTATCCACTAGAATGATCTCGATCTTCTTCTGCGGATAATCAAGGTTAGCAAGCGAAGTAAAGAACTCATCCAGGAATTCCTTGCCATTATAATTTACCGTTATTATGCTTACTTTTGGTTGATCGTTCGCCATAACCGTTACATCCTTAGATCCCATGTGTGTTCGAGATATATCGTGCCATGATCTTCTCGCCTGCAATGCATCGCAAAGCGGTATATTCCATGATTACATTCGACAAGAGACGATATCTTTGTGTCCCATACGCCAACGGATATCCGATACTCGCCCGGAAGGAGCGGAAGCGCCGGGAAGGTGAGCACGGTCTTGCCTGCTTCTTTCTTAAGCGGCTTTATCCGCGAAAAACAAAATATCTTATCGGAACGGAAAAGTCCCACCCAGAGAACGTGCGAGCGTTCCGCATCATGATCGATCTCCAGCTTCATTTTTTCCCCGGTAAAAAAATCCGTCCGCTCCTCGTCAAGCCAATTAAGGCATCGTACCGAGCGTATCCGACGATTGTCCGCCGCGGATACGTGTCCCCATAGATCGTTGATCGTCTTCAGATCGAATAGTGCGCATGCTTTCGTGTCCGGTTTTCTCTTAAGCCATTCCTTATCGAACTGCGAATCAATGTGGATAAGTTGTCTATTCGGGTTCGAACCTATGACATCGATCGAATATGTCCCCTTGATATAATCATAGGCAACCGTCTCTTTTTTGTCCCATACTGCGATGGAAAAGAAATACCGTCCCGGCATAAGATCGAGCCGCTTATACGTAAGCGAGAACGTCACTGCTCCCGGCCGCAAAGCATCGATCTTTATATCGTCAAATTCCGTGTTCGGCCCGTAACAATACACGCGGTCATCGCGAAACAACGCAATGCCCAAATGAGGACATTGTATCGTTTCCTTAACGTTTAAACCAATTCGTAGCTCGAGTGAAGCCCCGCAGCCTACCCGCGTAACATCGCCGCCCCAGTTATTGATAAACTCGACTGAGGATATCTCGGCTTCTTTCGTCCCTTCGCGCGTCTGCCACTGCTCTTCCTCATCCGCCCACCATTTTGTCTCATGCCATACGGCTTTATCGGAATAGACGTGTAATGCCCTATTCTCGTTCAATATCTTTTTATACACATCAACGCAGTGACGCGGATCGCCGCGCTCCGTGATCTCGCCGCGCTCAAGTACGATCGCCTCGTCCGCAAGCCGCTCGATGAGATCAAGGTTTTGCGTTGTGAGCACCATCGTCTTGCCCGCCCGCCGGAATTCCGCCAATTTTTCAAAACACTTTTTCTGGAACGC
>JAFGJY010000070.1 GCA_016928875.1 Candidatus Omnitrophota bacterium
GCACCAATCAGTCAAAGATCACGATCGCGATCGCCGAAAAAATATCGGCCACCTGCGGCCGTAAGGCTTTATTCCCGAAACTACGCATGGTCAATATCGCCAGAAATAAAGCTGCGCACGAATTCACGATCAGCGCTAAACGGCGTAAACGTTATGTTATCGAAAAGATCATTGCGATCTACACATCACGCGATAAAAACATCACTAATCCTCGTCAGGCAGCGCTTAGATCGATACGTCGCGCTCCATCCTACACACGGTTATACGCCTCACATAAAGCAGAGTGGCATAATTTATGGAATACGTACGATGTCGTCATAAACGGAGACCGAACGTATCAAAAAGCGTTACGAATGCACATCTTTCACCTCTTACAGTCAGCATCGCGCCACAACGAAGGTATCGATGCCAGCATTGGCGCCCGCGGCCTGCACGGCGAAGCGTATCGCGGACATATCTTCTGGGACGAACTGTTCGCCATGCCGTTCTACGATATGCATGATCCGGCCATTTCACGTGCCCTGCTGATGTATCGATACCATCGCTTACCTAAAGCACGCGCGTACGCTAAAGAGAACGGTTATGACGGCGCAATGTTTCCGTGGCAAAGCGGATCAAGCGGTGTTGAAGAAACACAAGAGGTCCATCTCAATCCCCTCTCAGGAAAATGGGACCCTGACCTCAGCCGTGCCCAACGACACGTTTCATTCGCGATCGCATATAACGTATGGAACTATTGGTTGCATACCGGTGATAAGATGTTTATGGAACACTACGGTGCCGAAATCATTCTTTCAATCGCAACCTTCTGCGCATCACTTGTTTATTTTGACCCGGCTGACAAAAAGTATCACACCAAAGGCATCATGGGGCCGGATGAGTTCCATGAAAAATTACCTAATAAAAAACACAGTGGCCTTAAAGACAATACCTATTCGAACATGCTTATCGCCTGGACCTTGATGACCGCACAAAAAGTGTGCCATGCTCTCTCGTCGCGAGCACGATCGCGGCTCTTAAAGAAACTAAAACTCACTGAAAAGAACATAACATCATGGCTTGGGATCGCCCAACGAATGAATATCATTATCAATAAAGACAAGATCATAAGCCAATTCAAAGGCTATTTCGATCTTAAAGATATAAATTGGAAAGCATATAAGAAGAAATACCATGATATTCATCGTATGGACCGTATTCTAAAAGCTGAAGGTAAATCGCCGGACAATTATAAGATCTCAAAGCAAGCCGATGTTCTTATGATATTCTTTCTCTTTCGCCTTGAAGAGGTAAACGTTCTGCTTAAAAGACTCGGTGTACCTATCGATGCCGCTTTGCTTAAAAAAAACTACGATTACTACATTCAACGGACATCACACGGCTCTACTCTCAGCAAGGTCGTCCATTGCTACATCGCCCTAATAATCAACCGTTGGCAGGAAGCGTGGCGATTATTTGTTGAGGTAATGTATTCCGACATTAGGGACACTCAAGGCGGCACGACCGAGGAAGGTATTCATGTCGGTGTTATGGCGGGTTCAGTCACTTTGGTGACCCGCGGATTTGCCGGATTTCAGATAATGGAAGATAAGATCGTTATTGAACCACATCTCCCTCAGTGGTGGCAATCTATCTCATTTAAGATACAATATCGCTCATTTTGTTTATCGATCGCAACTTCTCCTCGTTCAGTTCGTTTAAGAATCAACAGTCGTATACGAAAATCTTTCCCTCTTCCCATAATAGTCTACGGCGTTTCACGACATCTTGAATGCCATACTGATTACGTTTTCAAAAATCATCGTCTTTCCACAAAAAAATAGTGCACATAGTTAACTACTACCATATTAATTTAAGTTAAATTATATTATGCTATTTCATAAACTACAGTGTTGAATCTTTTCGTCATAGTGTAACATGTATAATTTGTGCGACATTAGAATGTAAATCATGTATGCCGTAATTTTAAATGCTATTCGTAATTCATTTATTTAAAACGTGTTACAAAAAAACGCTTTGCGTCCTCTCGTAGGCATATAATTTGTTTGTTAAATGATACTTTTATAGGGTGACTCTTCTAAATAAACCCCACTAGCTCATTTACGTATATATGTGAAAGGATGATCAAGAATTAATGTCATTACTGCTCAATGCATTGAAAGAAGAAGCGATCGTTAATCAGGACCAAGTAACTGCCATACGCGCAAAGCATTATTCTGCCCAAAGCACGTTGCATGACCTTCTCCTGGACATGGATCTTGTCCGGGAAGATGCATTGCTTACCCTTGAAGCAAAATTGTTGGAGATCCCTTTTGTTGATCTCTATAAAGACATGGTCGACCCTTCTGTTACAAAATTGCTCAAATATGAGATCGCTCAACGTTACGGGGTGTGCCCAATCACCTATAAGAATGGCACATTGACCGTCGCGGTAAACGATCCATTTAACATTAGTGTACTTGACGATCTTCGTTTTATTACCGATTTCAAGATCAAACCAGTTCTCGCCATGCGCAGCGAAATTCAGAAATGCTTGCATAAGTGCTATCGTCAGTTGCAGGAAACGATCAATAAATGTGAGAATGAATTGATCAAGAAAGACGAAAACGGGATAAAAATCGAAAAACTCGACGAAAACAACGATCCTGATTACGATTCGAGAGAGATATTCGATATTGAACAGCTCAGCGAAAAAAATTCAGGTGTCGTTAAGCTTTCGAACAGCATTCTTTCTGACGCTGTCAAAGCCCGCGCAACGGACATTCACATTGAACCGCATGAAACTTTTGTCGATATCCGCTATAGAATAGACGGTGCCCTAAAAAGCGTCATTAAGATATCAAACAATTTCAGAGCGAGTTTGATCGCACGTCTTAAGATCTTGACCGAATTGGATATTACTGAAACGCGCCAGCCGCAAGACGGGCGCACACGCATCATGGTCAACGGCACAAAGATCGATCTGCGTATTTCGATCATCCCGACCTTTCATGGTGAAAAAGCAGTCGTGCGACTACTGTACACACAAAGCTCGACCATGGACATCGAAAAAGTTGGCTTCAAGACGAGCGAAATGAGCGCGTTTTTAGAAAGTGTTTCCAAACCGCAAGGTATCGTGCTGGTCACGGGGCCTACCGGTTCAGGAAAGACAACTACGTTGTACGCTGCTCTTAAGTTTCTCATGCAAAGCGATATGAAAAATATCGTTACCATAGAGGATCCTATCGAATATCTGATCGAAGGCATCAATCAAATGCAAGTCAATCTGCCTAAAGATCTCACTTTCGCTAACGGGCTACGCGCCATTTTGCGCCAGGATCCCAACGTGATCCTCGTCGGCGAGATTCGCGATAAAGAAACGGCCGAAATCGCTTTTAGAGCATCTCTTACAGGTCACCTTGTCTTTTCTACGTTACATACTAACAGTGCAGTAGCAACAGTGACCCGCTTGCTTGATATTGGCTTACAACCGTATCTGCTCGCTTCATCGATCAGCCTTATTATCGCCCAAAGATTGATCCGTCTTATCTGCCCGCATTGTAAAGAAGAACATACTCCGAAAAACTACCTTACCTATAAATTCGGCAAATTTATAAATGACTATAATGTGAAAAAGTTCTACAAAGGCAAGGGGTGCGACGATTGTAATTTTACCGGATATTTAGGACGTGCTGCTGTATTTGAAGTCCTCAAAGTGAACGAACGCATCCGATCTCTTATTAATCGCAAAGCTGCGATCGATACGATCTACAACGAAGCTATCGCAAATGGTATGCAATCATTGCTTGAATCGGGGATGGAAAAAATAGCGGCAGGACAAACCACGCTCGAAGAAATAGAACGCGTAGCTGATGTGATCTCTTTCAGTGCTTCAAAAGAACATCATGAAAATTCCGAAAAGGCCATAAAAAGAACAGAACTTGATTTCACGCGGCATAAAATCCCCGCCACTCGCTAATAATCCCATTCTATAATGCTGTATTCTCAATAAGCTTCTGCATATCATCTATTCTATCGTCGTACGCCGGGTGGTCCGATAATACGCCTCCCGCCGAAGACTTTGTTGACTTTTCAAGTTTAGTAAGAACAGTCAATGCACCCACGGACTTAAATCCAGCCGTCCGCATCATTATTAATGCATCCTCATCAGCCTCGATCTCGAAGGACCGTTTATATCCTTTATAGATTATATCGCTCGCCACTTGATTGACCATAGCAATGCTGTTCTGCGCAGTGATCGATACAGCGGGATGCACTGACCCAGCTGGCAAGAAGGCAAAAAAGATCGATGCAATATATCCTCCGATCTTACGGAAGAAACCAACATGCTGGGATGATTCGAACGATTTCATCGGGTGGCTATTATCTATGTGGGCTAGTTCATGTGCGATAACATACGCACGTTCATCATCCGTCTCCAATATATTAAGCAATCCTTCACCAACGTAAATATCCCTACCGCCAGTGCATGCATTAATGTATCCCGGGTCGGTTATCACCAGCACATTGGATGGCCAATACGGCCGATGTGAAACGTCTTTTAATTCTTTGGCGATCTCGTTTAGCCGCATTGTTTCGCTATGCGCCGCAGTTACATTAAATTGTGTATACAATTTTTCCTCAACCAGCGCGGCATATTCAAGTTCTTTCATATCCTGCGCGCTGATCTCTTTGAAATATTCACCGTTCTTTTGAGAAGCGCATCCGATAAGAAAAATACAAACAATGCACATGATATATTTTCCCATATAACAATCCCTACTCTAAAACTGTTACTTTCGATTCATGAATGAAATCGTTCCGATGAGGATCGGGACGTGCTTTAATAAGTGGCGTAGCGATAGAAACTCCTCCGAGCACAGCTCCGGCTGTCGCATACGCTCCTGCAGCACCGGTGCTTGCTGTTGTTGTTGCGGCCGCCGCAGCAGTCGCTTGAGCAACGGCACCTGCAGCTATCCCTGAAGCCGCCAGCGTTGCAGCTAATACATATATTTTGGTACGGTCACTCACAGGCCCATCATAGGGAATATCCCCTGACCGTGTTGTGTGCGAAAGCATTTGATAATCAGGACGTGAATACTTCTCGCCGCTAACTTGAAAATCGTAAAGCGGCTTCTCATGATCTAAAGCATAAATCGCGATATATTCGTTCCCCGTTTTAGGATGGATCCTGACCGCGACCCGCGTTGTACTTGTATCGATGATCTCAATCGTATCGACCGCCGCACAATCCGCCAGAGCGATCACATATATAAATGCGATGAGGTACGTTATTATCTTTATTCTACGGCGCTTCATAATGCTTGTCCTTCTTTTAAAAAATCCTGTAAATACGCCACGGTAAGCCTAACATTTTGCTCGATCGCAGCATTCATATTGACTTCCGGCCCACCCTTTTTGGCAAATACCTTTTGTGCATCACTTGTCTCGATGACTTCCAAATGCCGCACGACCTGCAGGTCATTATTCATGATCCATACCTCAGTTACCACAGACTCGGCTTGCCCTTTTAATGTCACCTTATTGTGAAATTCACGAATATCAACGACAACAATATTGGGTATGTCATATTGCTTGAGCACATCAGCCGAAGGATCAACCTCCATAAAAACGAACTCAGAAAAGCCTTGCTGAAATGACTCCAGCAACATCGGAGCGAACGACTCACCGATATAATATGTCTGTGGATCAGCTAACGTGCCGCCGCGATCCTGTGATGTAAACTGTGTCAAATGTGGTGGAATATATAACGCCATACGCGCAGGGACGGTATGAATATCCTCATAGAATTTATCTGAGAGGATCCCCGGTGCATGGATATTCCAGCCAAACAAAGTTGCACAACCAGAGAGCAAAAACACGCAACCAACAAAAAATTTCATGCGAAAAGAATCTTTCCTGGTCATATAATTATTGCATCTTATTTAATTACAATATGTTATAAATCTTTATGCGACGCGGAATGGTTAAATAAAAAAACACCGGCGCGAAGACCGGTGTTCACTGTGCTTGTCCATTTTTCCCCTTATTAATGGTCGGGGTGGAGGGATTCGAACCCCCGACTTCTTGGTCCCAAACCAAGCGCTCTAGCCAAGCTGAGCTACACCCCGTAACGGCATTTTCTCATTTGAATAAAGAATGAGGGGAAATTATAGTGATCAAGCGATGTTACGTCAACAAAAACTAATGATCAGTGTGATCAAACGCCTCCTAATGAAACCTGGTCTCCGAGAGTGCCTTTATTTTTTTGCTCATCCGTCAGCACACCGTCGAACATGTTAAACCCACTTACACGGTCTTCCTTGAAATAGATATCGATTGTTTTCGGTTCGCTCTCAAAGCCCGGCTTGGCAAAATAATAGATGAACTGCTCGCGCCTCTCTCCCCGCAAGGTATAACGACGTGACTTATACGGCTTACCAAATCGTAATAAAATATCATCCCGTGATAGACCGAGCAGATCGTCATACTCCGTATCAAGCTTTTGGATGAACTGAACTTGAGGCGGGGTCATCATGATCAGATTCTTTTCAGGAGCCCTTGCGCAACCAGCTGTGACCGCGAGCAAAACTATAAACACGTACATTATGTTACGATTTTTAAAAGTTCTAAAATAAGTATTCTCCACTTTTTACCTTACCCGTCTTGAAGCATCCATATATCCATGCTAGTCTTTCCTTGAACAACACATTATTTACCTCCATTTAAAAAGGCGTGCTGCCAGCGAGCAGCACGTCTTTTTTATTGGACAAATCATCCCGGAGGCCATGCAAAGTTCCTGCCGCCCAATACATGCAAGTGGATATGATACACTTCCTGTCCTGCAGCAGGACCATTGTTAAACACTAAGCGATATCCTTCATGATTGATCCCCAACTTGCTCGCGACGACCTTTCCCGCATGCACAAGCTTTCCGATCGTCAGCTGATCAAACTCTGTTATGTCATCAATCTTAGCGATATGTTGTCTGGGAACGATCAAAACATGCGTCGGGGCTTGTGGCTTGATATCGTGAAACGCCACGACATCTGCATCTTGATGAACGATCTTAGCCGGGATATCGCCTTTCACGATCTTACAAAATAAACACGAGCCATTCATAACGAACCTCCCTTCTTTGGTTGGTCCAACAACCAGCGAATCAAAGTTCTTTCGTCACATCGATCAGGCTTTTCAACACCCTGGCTTTGCCCAAAACCGCCATGAGCTCAAAAAGTCCGGGACTAACGGCATCTCCTGTTAATGCAACGCGTATAGGATGGATCAGGTCTGCAGCCTGCAGCGAAAGATTGCGTGCAGCTTTGCGCACTACCGCCTCGAATGAAGCCGCATCTTTCAGTGCAGTTTCGCTCTCCAGATCACAGATCACTTCTTTAATGTTTTTGATCGTTGCTTTATCGGCCAGATGGGCTTTACGTGCTTCCTGGTTAAAAACCACGCCATCAAAATAATACCGCGTTCTTTCGATAAGCTCCGCGAAGCTCTTGATCCGATCCCTATACAAGAGAAATAATTCGTCGACCTGTTTTGGATCATCTGCAGAAAGATCGATATTTTGGTCCTCACAATATTCTCTGACACGCCGAAGATACTCTTCACGGCTCAGCTGTTTGATGTGCTTGGCATTGATCGCTTTCAACTTCATGGTATCAAATATCGCATTCGTTTTACTGATCCGCTTAAGCGAAAACTTTTTCATAAGCTGCGCGACAGTAAAAAAATCATGCCCACCTTCAGCACCCCAACCAAGCAATGACAGGTAATTGATCAACCCTTCCCGTAAATACCCTTCTTTAATATATGATTGTAACGAGACAGCTCCATGACGTTTTGAAAGAGGCGCACCGTCCGTCCCTAAAATCAATGGTATATGTGCATATTTGGGAATCTTGTATCCCAGAGCAGAATATAGTGCGATCTGTTTCGGCGTATTGGCGATGTGATCATCGCCTCGTATGACATGGGTGATCTTTGAAGCGTGGTCATCCACTACACATGCAAAATTGTAGGTAGGGAACCCGTCGGATTTTATGATCACGATATCACCGATATCTTTGCCCTGGAAGCTGATCTCCTCATGTACGAGATCATGGAATGTGATCTTCTCGTCAGGATCGATATGGAACATTACTGCCTGCGATTCAGGATCGACCCGAGTCGCTTTTTTATCTTTAATAAGCTGCTCCGCGGCCTCTTGATATTTGCGAAGGTCGTCAGACTGAAAGATTATCTCATCATCCCAATCAAGCCCAAGCCATACAAGCGAATCTTTGATCTCTTCTTCATATTCTTGTGCCGAACGTGTTTGGTCAGTATCTTCGATCCGCAGCAGGAATTTTCCTTGCTGGTGGCGCGCAAAAAACCAATTAAATAACGCCGTTCTCACTCCGCCGATATGTAAATGTCCGGTCGGTGACGGAGCAAAGCGAACTCTAATATCTGAGTGTGTCATCTAAAGACCTTTCTGAATTACGTAATAAAGCGGTTGGTGGCAAGCATGATTGGGTATGAGAAATTATCAAACGAGGTCAAGCATTCGTAATAGCATGCGCCCCCTCATCCAACGCTTTTTGATTGAGCGGGATATACTTATGTCTATAGGCTGGCAGCATATGCTTGAGCGCTTCTTTCACAACATCGATATTGAGAAACCCCCACGACGCCACCAACGCTCCCAACGCCACCATATTTGATCCTTTTACATCGCCCAGCTGATTGGCAAGTAGCGTACACGGGACATAATAAACCTTAACATCATCACGAGTGACCTTCTCATCGATAAGCGAAGAGTTCACGATCACCGTGCCTTGTGGTCTTACTTTATTCTCGAATTTTACAAGAGAGGGTTTATTTAAAACAATAATTGCGGTCGGAAATTCCACAAGCGGGGATGCTATAGGTTTATGCGATATACGTACCATACAATGTGCTGTACCACCACGAACTTCGGCTCCATATTTTGGGATCCAAGTAACGTTCAGACCTGCCAACATGCCTGCTTGAGCGAGAATTTTCCCCATCAGCATGACTCCCTGCCCGCCAAAGCCCGCGATAATAACACGCTCGTCGATATTATTTTTTTGGTTGTTCTTTTCCATACTGTCCGTTCTCATTCTTATCCGGTTCTTTAATGATACCTAAAGGATAGAACGGTATCATTCTATTCCGCACGAAATCAAGCGCTTCAAGCGGTGTCATTCCCCAACAGGTTGGGCACATTGACAGTACTTCTACCATCGAAAAACCATGTCCATGTAACTGCACATCGAAGGCGCGTTTTATCAATTTCTTTGTTTTTAAGATCTCCTGGGGTGTATGTACTGTTGAACGTGCGAGAAATTGAACTCCGGGTAAAACCGCCAACATTTCCATGATCTTAAGTGGATATCCTTCTCGTAATGCATCACGGCCGAGAGGTGTAGTCTCGGTCCTCTGTCCCAGCAGTGTCGTTGGCGCCATCTGCCCGTTCGTCATGCCATATACAGCATTGTTCACGAAGACCGTCGTTATCCTTTCACCACGGTTGGCAGCGTGAATGATCTCTGAAGTCCCTATTGCTGCCAAATCACCGTCACCTTGATAGGTAAAAACCAATTTGTCCGGATGGATACGCTTTATCCCGGTCGCAACAGCCGGAGGTCTGCCATGCGCCGCCTCGGTCACATCAAAATTAAAATACTCATATGCAATCACCGAACATCCCACAGGCGCAATAGCGATCGTATTTTCGCGTAATCCCATTTCATCGATGATCTCAGCAACGATACGATGGATTATCCCATGACCGCACCCTGAGCAATAATGGAACTGTACTTTTTTAAGACTTTTTGCTTTTGCTGAACGTTTCGGGGATATCATATCTTTCATGAGTCCCCCTTCATGCTTACGACTTTTTTCAAAATATCAACGACCAAGGGAATACCTCCCCCCATACGCCCGAGAAAATCGATGTTCGCTTTTCCGTTGAGCGCCAGCTTCACATCTTCCAGCATCTGTCCCGCGCTCATCTCCACAACAAGCACTTTTGCATTGTTTTTAACCTTATCATAGATCTGTTTAGCGGGAAACGGCCATAAGGTAATCGGTCTGATCAATCCTACTTTGATGCCTTCATTGCTTGCTTCGCGCATAACCGTATTACAAATACGGGCAACGGTCCCATACGCGACAATAACGACATCGGACTGATCGACGTCTACCATCTCGACAAGGCAAAGCTCTTCTTGAATACGTTTGTATTTTTCCTGCAAAATAGCATTGTGCCGTTCAAGCTCGCCTTCCCGCAAGAAAAGTGACATCATCGAACGTGCTTCACGACCTCGGCATCCATCCAAGATGTAATCTTTCTCAGGCAACGGTAACTCAAAAGAAGGGTTTACCTGTTCTATTGGCTCCATCATCTGCCCTAAAATACCATCACCTAATATCATGACCGGATTACGGTAATAATCGGCATAATTAAATGCATTAAAGGTAAGCGTATACGCCTCCTGAACATCTTCAGGCGCGAACACGATCATATGATAATCACCATGCCCGCCCCCTTTGGTCGCCTGAAAATAATCAGACTGAGCTGGTGAAACGTCACCTAACCCGGGGCCGCCGCGCATCATATTGACGATCACAACCGGCAACTGACATGCCGCAATATATGAAATGCCCTCTTGTTTTAAACTAATTCCCGGGCCTGACGATGATGTCATGCACCGCGCACCAGCAACCGCAGCTCCGAAGACCATATTGATCGCAGCTATCTCACTTTCGGACTGAATGAACGTTCCTTTGACTTCAGGCATTCTCCGCGCAAAATAACCAGGAATTTCGTTTTGCGGTGTTATCGGATACCCAGCATAAAAACGGCATCCCGCCTGTACTGCCGCTTCAGCGATAGCTTCATTTCCATTGGTCAAGACTTTCATAGGTCTTCTTCCTTTTGCTCTTTAGTACCCTCAAGCCAGGTGCTGATCGTATTGCCTACTTTTTTATAAACCTCATCCCCCAGGCCTTTGAAAACGGTAATACAACAATCGGGACATACAACCGCACACAAACCACACGAAATACACTCTACCTTACCGACGAATTCGGCATAATGCACGCCGTGACGGTTCACATCGGTGGACATCTTAAAGCAATGTTTGGGACAATAAATAAGGCAATACTGACATCCTTTGCACTTTGTTTTATCAACTGAAACTTTTGAACCTGAAACTTTCGATTTCATGTTTGCCACCCGAATTTCTGTTTTATAACTTGGAAATAATTCCGTTTCGAATTCCTGATCATCGTAAAACGAAACGATGAAGCCGCAACCTCAACCATATCACCTTCGCGGACTTCCATCGATTTTTGCCCGTCAATGATCATATGGGCACGTTCGTTCTCTTTTTTGCAATAAATATCAAGAACTACGTGGTCGTTCTTGGAAAGCACAATCGATTTTTGGATCAAAGAATGGTGGCAGATCGGTGTTATGATAATATTTTCTGCCGTTGAATGTACGATCGGCCCTCCGGCTGAAAGGTTATATGCAGTTGAACCAGTGGGCGTCGATACAATTATACCATCTCCACCAACAGAATATATATCATCTCCATTGACTCGTAAAGATATATTTAAATAGCGGCTTACGCCCTCACGATGGATAACGACATCATTAAGCGCACTAAATGAATACTGCTTTGCAGGTTCATCTTTACAGGTGACCTTAACATCAAGCATAAAACGAACTTCTTTCTTGAAATTTTCCTTTAGTATTTGGTCGAGCTGCTCGTAAACCTCTTCTTGCCTGACATCAGTAATGAATCCTAATTTCCCACAATTTACACCAAGCACAGGAATGTCTTTGCCTTTCAAAGTATTTGCAATATTAAGGATCGTTCCATCGCCGCCCAAGGCCACGATCATCTCAACCTTGCTTATAATATCAGTCAGAGAATTCGTAAGATTGTCATAAACCTTTATCTTACGCTCTTGAAGATACCCGCTGACCTCTTTAAGCAACCCCTGTGCACGTTCTTTATTTTTGTTGCATACTATACCGACCGTTTGCATTTTTTAAAATCTCCTATGATCTCTTTGCTAATACTGCCCTCGTCCATGCCGTAACGCTCAAACAGCTTTTCACGACTGCCATGTTGTATGAATGTATTCGGGAATGCGAACACTTTGACCGTACAATCAAAAGCACCTATCTTAGACATGAATTCGAGCACTGCACTACCAAAACCCCCAGTCTCGACGTGTTCTTCTATTGTAACAAAATAGTGTGTCTTCGATCTTAACTGAGATAATAATTGCGCATCAAGTGGTTTAGCAAAACGCATATTGTAAACCCCTGCATTTATCCCTTCAAGTCTTAAAAGTGACGCCACCTTAAGCGCAGTCACAACAGTGTTCCCCAAAGAAAGGATCGCCGCATCATCACCTTCGCACAAGACTTCTCCTTCGCCTATTCCAAAATATGCATAGGTATTGGTAAATGTCATCGATATGAGGTCCTTCGGATACCGGATCGCAAAGACGCCTTTATATTCGATACCGAGGTCCAACATGCGCTGCATTTCAGCCTCATCTTTCGGAGCACATACAACACTATTGGGCACGGTCCTTAGATACGCGATATCGAACAATCCATGGTGTGTCGCTCCATCCGGCCCTACAATACCTGCCCGATCAAGGCATAAGGTCACATTAGCATCTTGCAACGCTGCGTCATGCAAGAGATTGTCATATGCTCTTTGCAGAAATGTTGAATAGATCGCACATACCGGTTTATAGCCGCCCCTACTTAACGCACCCGCAAAGGTTATCGCATGACCTTCAGCAATCCCGACATCAAAAAAACGGTGCGGATATTTTTCACTGAACTCGGCTAATCCTGTGCCGTCGGGCATAGCTGCCGTGATCGCCACGACCTTATCGTCACGGTCCGCGACCCGTAACATGCAATTCGAAAACGCCTTCGTATACTGGATCTCATTGCGCTGCTTGTCCTTTGGATTGACAATATATATCCCGTTCTTTTTCCCTTCTATCGTATACGGGCCAGAGCTGTGATACGATGCCGGTTCATCTTCGGCCTGGTGAACGCCCTTTCCCTTTTTAGTAAGCACATGCAAAAGGCACGGCTGTTCAAGATTGACGACATTTTTGATCGTTTCGATCATGTTCTCGATATCATGGCCATCGATCGGACCAAAATAGCGAACACCGAGTTCTTCAAAAACAAGTCCCGGGCAAATAATATTTTTGAAAGATTCCTCGATTTTTTTTGCAAAACGCTTAATACGCGGAAAACGGCGAATCGTATGTTCAATATCACTCCGTACGCGGTTATAGGCCGGATTGGTTATGATCTGGTTCAGATATTTGCTCATCGACCCGATACTTTTTGAGATCGCCATTTCATTATCATTGAGAATGATCAACATATTATTATGCATGTGTCCGATATTGTTAAGTGCCTCGAATGCCAAACCGCCGGTCAGAGAACCATCGCCACAGACAGCGACAACGCGGTATTTATCGCCCGCGAGATCACGTGCAACTGCAAGCCCGACTGCCTGGGACAATGATGTCGATGCATGCCCTACTGTAAAATGATCATGCGGGCTTTCATGAATATTAGGAAACCCACTGATCCCGTTCTCTTGGCGTAATGTCCCAAAACGGTCCCTGCGTCCGGTCAAGATTTTATGAGTATATGCTTGATGGCCAACATCCCACACAATCTTATCTGCCGGAGAATTGAGGACGTAATGTAAAGCAATGGTCAACTCAACGGTCCCCAGGTTCGCCGCAAGATGTCCTCCACACGGAGACACGCTCTCAACGATAAGCTGGCGAACCTCTTCGGAAAGAACAGATAATTCTTCCACACTAAGTGGTTTTAGGTCGTTAGGACTGTTAATCTTACTTAAAACCTTCTGCATATCTTCATTTTCTCCTGTCACGTACAAAATCAGCTATTGCTATGAGAACGTTCACTTTTTTAGGAACGCGTGCAACTGCTTTTTTAGCAAGACGGGTCAATTCGTCGGCACGCCGGACACAGTCACGCTCTCCGAATACCGTAGCATACCCATCATGGTCTATTATGTCATCTACCAGTTGGAACACAAGCCCTAAATATTCACCATAGGCCAATAATGCCCGCGCATCGCGTATACGCGCATTGCCCATGATCGCGCCTGCATGGCAACTGGCAGCGATCAACTTGCCGGTCTTATGGATATTTATATAATCCATGATAGGCAATGTCGGCTTCTTATCACTAAATTCTATATCGACTACCTGCCCGCCGATCATCCCCTTTGTGCCAACAGCTGTTGATAATTCACGTATGACCCGTATGGCACTTTTAGCCGGCTTTATCCCGGCAAGTAATTCGAACGCATATGTCAATAATCCATCACCGGACAGAACCGCGATGGCTTCTCCGTATTGTTTATGCACGGTCGGTTTGCCGCGTCTAAAATCGTCATCATCCATGCATGGCAAATCGTCATGTACGAGCGAATACGCATGGATCAACTCGATCGCGCACGCGGTCACCAATGCATCGCTCGCTCCCCCCCCCACTGCCTCACAACATGTAAGCGTAAGGATCGGCCTGATCCGCTTCCCGCCATTAAGCACGGCATACCGCATGGCTTCGTGAATGTTATGTGGATATGTTGTTCCCTTTTGCAACAAGGCCTCAAGCCTTCTATCAACCTTATCTTTGACCTTCTCGAAGTATTTTACTATATCCACAGATCTGCTCCGTAACAACAATCAGCTGGTTACATCACGTTATCATCGTTCTGAGCACGGCGTATCCTTTTGCGTGGAGCAGGCCGCTCATCATCGTCCGTCTCCGTAGGCTCAAATTCCTCAACATCGAACTGTCCATCCTGTTTTTTTGACAAGATCTCGATCTTTTTCTCGGCTTTATTAAGGATATCAGAACACAACGCTGAAAGCTTCACGCCTTCTTCGTACCGTTTCAAGGTATCATCCAAGCTCAGTTTTCCTGATTCAAGTTCTTCTACTATAGCTTCGAGTTTTTTTATGGCGGTCTCAAATTTCTCACTACTCATATAAGCACCCCTTTATTTCGATCATGCTTGTCTCTTCGTCTGCATAACTCGTGAATGAATTATACCGTCTTGCAAACGCGTACAAATAATATCTTCGCCTTTGACCTTTTTAATGCTCCTTATAACCCCACCTGTCTCATCTGTGGTCACACTATATCCGCGTGCAAGAACCGCAAGTGGATTAAGCGCTGTCAGATGCTGGCATACGCCTTGAAAATGCAATTGTGTCTCACGCACACGATTACGGAGGGAGGAAACAAGCGTTTGTGCCAAATTATCAAGAGTAATCGTATAGTTCTCAATAATTGCACGCGGATTCTTAAAAAAATATGAGCTTTGTAATGCCTGCGCTCTTTCTTTGCTGCGGCGTAACACATGTTCGACCAGTTGTTTGAGGGCACCATTCAGCACGTCGATTCTTTCCTCCAAATGGTCTTTGCTGCCGATCACCATTTCAGCAGCCGCCGATGGTGTCGGTGCGCGGAGATCTGCAACAAAATCGCTGATCGTATAATCGATTTCATGCCCGACTGCAGATATGACTGGGATCTCCGAAGCGTATATCGCACGTGCAACGATCTCTTCATTGAACGCCCAGAGATCTTCAATACTTCCGCCGCCACGGCCGACGATAAGGACATCTACTTTGTTATATTCATTAAAAAGCTCGATCGCACGCGCTATGTCTGCAGCCGCAGCATCACCCTGCACTTGCACTGGCACGATAACTATGGCAAGATTCGCGAATCGGCGGTGCAACACGTGCAATATATCACGAAACGCTGCGCCGGTGATCGACGTCACCACCCCGATCCTCTGGGGTAAAAGCGGCAACTCCTTCTTATGTTCTAGCGCGAACAAACCTTCTTGTGAAAGTTTTTTCTTCAGCTGTTCAAACGCAAGTTGCAATGCGCCGACACCCTTCGGCTCGGCCCTGGTCGCCACAAGCTGATATTCACCGCGTTGAGGATAAACGGTAATCTTGCCAAAGAACAAAATCTGCATGCCATTCTCGATCTTGAAACGCAAGTGTTGATTGGCATACTTGAACATTACCACGCGTAATTGCGCATTAGCATCCTTAAGCGTAAGATAGTGATGTCCTGATATCGGCGCTGAAAAATTTGAAACCTCACCTTCGACCCAAACACCGTCAAATGAAGCTTCGAGCGTGTTCTTAACAAGCTGGGTAATCTCGCTTACCTTAAAGACCTTCTTTTTTCCTGCTATCGAACTATCGTTGTGATCATAGATCGTGTCCATGGAAAAGGCCTATCTTCCCTCATCAATTACATTCCGAAGCACATGGTGAGCCGGTTATCGTCCGTTGAATACGGCGGATCGAAATAGCTTTACCTGTTGTGTCATCGACCTCAATTAACGCACCGGAAAGTCGTAGATCCTCATTAGCGACATCAAACTTCATCGGCATTGCCGTAATGAATTTTTGCAATACTGGCTCGATCTCTCTACCAATAACGGATTTAAATGGACCGACCATCCCGAGATCGGTCATATACGCTGTTCCATTCGGCAACACCCGGTTGTCCGCGGTCTGAACGTGTGTATGCGTGCCGCACACCGCCGTCACCCGTCCATCCAGATGCCAGCCCATCGCGATCTTTTCTGATGTCGCCTCTGCATGTAGATCGATAAAAATGAATTTTGTTTCTTTTGCGGCCTTGTCTATTACTTCATCGATGATGCTAAATGGATTATGGGCAACGTTCATAAAAACGTGCCCAAGAAGATTGATGACAGCGATCTTGCGATCTTTTCCATCAGTAACAACAGTCAATCCCCTACCACGTGCACGAGCGGGATAGTTGTACGGCCTGATCAGACGCGGCGAAAGATCCAAAAACTCATAGATATCATCATTCTTGTAAATATGGTCTCCGGATGTGATGACATCGATACCGCATGACAAAAGCTCTGAAGCGATACGTTTGGTAAGACCGCTGCCATGTGCTGCGTTCTCTCCATTAGCGATGACAAATCCAATATTCAACTCTTTTTTGAGCAACGGCAACACAGAAGCACACAGCCTACGCCCTGGTTTGCCTACAATATCTCCGATAAAAAGCACATTAAAGGTCGTCATGC
>JAFGJY010000071.1 GCA_016928875.1 Candidatus Omnitrophota bacterium
ATCGGATGTTCGATCTTCGTGATCGGGAGTTTCGCAATAGTGACCTATGTCACCGGCCATTTTAATTTCAGTGCCTATTTAAACATACCGTTCATAAAAGAAAGCGGCGAGCTTACGGTATTTTGTGCTTCATTGGCCGGGGCGTGCGTAGGTTTTTTGTGGTTCAATTGCCATCCGGCAGAAGTGTTCATGGGGGATACAGGTTCACTTGCGCTCGGAGGAGCGCTCGGAACGGTCGCGATCCTGATAAAACAGGAACTTTTACTCATCATTGTCGGCGGGGTATTTGTCTGGGAAGCCCTGTCCGTGATCATGCAGGTCTTCAGTTTTCGCTATTTCCATAAACGCATATTCCTGATGTCACCCTTCCACCACCACCTGCAGCTGAAGGGCTGGCCTGAATCAAAAGTCACCGTTCGTTTATGGATCATTTCGTTCATCTTGGCCTTGATCGGATTAAGCACCCTTAAACTACGTTAAGAGGGAATAATGGATATCACCAACAAGAGATTTTGCATCATCGGCCTCGGGATATCAGGTTATGAGACCGCTGTGTTCCTGAACAAGCATAAAGCATCGGTCTTTGTGACCGAGCAGAAGATATCTAAAGATATAGAGAAGTTTGCGGTCAAATTGCGTAGGCAAAAAATAGAATGCGAAATTGGCGGACATAATTTTTATAAGATGCGCGAGGCGGACATTATCGTGGTCAGTCCGGGCGTCCCCCCGCGCTCGCAGATAATAGAGGCATTAAAGCGCGAAAAAAAGAAGATGATAAGTGAGATCGAATTGGCGTCCTGGTTCTACAAAGGAACGATGATCGGGGTTACCGGCACCAATGGAAAGACCACGGTCACTACGCTCATCGCGGAAGCGCTGAAGAATGATGGGCGGAATGCGAAGGCGTGCGGCAACATCGGCAATCCGTTCATATCGATCGTTGATAAAATGGCTGAGAATTCATATGCGGTAATAGAGTTGAGTTCTTTTCAACTCTATTACAGTCAGCGTCTTCGTCTTCACATCGGGATAGTGCTTAATGTGGCGCCGGATCACTTTGATTGGCATACGGGAATGGACGAATATGTACGTTCAAAATGCAAGATCTTCAGATCGCAAACAGCAAAAGATGTGGCAGTGATAAATCACAGAGAACGCAACGATATTGAGCGTTACATTAAGAACGTAAGATCAAGAAAGGTTTATTTCAATAAGGGGAATGTGTTCATTGACCCGAATTTTGATTGCATGAGTACAGTTGCGAACGTGCTTGGCGTAAAAGAGGCGGCGATCAAACGAACGGTAAAAGGATTTAAGGGCATTGAACATCGCATGGAATTTGCAGGAAAACGGCATAATGTGACCTTTATCAATGATTCAAAATCGACCTCACCGCATTCACTGGAATGGGCACTTAAGCGGTGCAAAGACAAAGTCGTGCTTATTTGCGGCGGGAAAAACAAAGGCGTCTCGTTCGAACCGTTACGCGAGAGTGTTACAAAAAAGGTAAAAGCACTTGTTGCAATGGGAGAATGCCAGCAGGAGATAGAACAAGCATTGGGATCATGTGTCCCGACGGCAAGAGTAAATTCATTAAAAGAAGCGATCATAACAGCGCTAAAGTACGCACAGTCAGGGGACACGATACTATTCTCCCCGGCGTGTGCGAGTTTTGATATGTTCAAGAATTATAAAGATAGAGGCAAAAAATTCAAAGGGTTGGTTGCGCGTGTCTAAACAAGGGATTTATCTTTTGATGGCAATGGTAATGTTGATCGTGATAGGGATCATCATGATCTACAGTGCCAGCGCTATTTTTGCGGACCAACATCTGAATGATGCGATGTTCTTTCTTAAAAGGCAATTATTATACTTTTTTATAGGTCTTGTATTGTGCTTTGGTATGATGTGTATCCCGCCTGAGAAGCTTGAGCGATACAGCCGGATAATAATGTTGTTTTCGATCGGCTTGTTGATCCTGGTCTTTGTGCCGTTCCTAAGCCGCGAAGCGAGCGGTGCGCGACGATGGTTAAGGATATATAACTTCAATTTTCAACCGGCAGAATTCTCCAAGATCGCGCTGGTGATCTATTTTTCGGCATACCTTAAACGGAGAATGAGCCTGATGCGCCGGGGAAGCTTCGTCGTGTTGATCCCGCCTCTGTTCGTGCTCGGGGTCTTATCGCTATTGATCGTTATCCAGCCGGATCTCGGGAGCGTGATCTTGCTGTTCTTCATTACCGGGTTGCTTTTTTTTGTTGCCGGCATACGCTATCGCTATATTGTTTCATTTTCTCTTGCCTGTGCTATCTTTTTCTATTTTGCTGTGATCAAAGTGCCGTATCGAATGGCGCGCATTACCGCGTATTTGGATCCCTGGCATGATCCCAGAGGGACCGGGTTCCAGATAATCCAGTCATTCCTTGCGTTTGGATTAGGCGGCGTGCACGGAGTCGGGCTTGGGTGTAGCACTCAAAAACTGTTCTATTTACCGCAAAGTTATACGGATTTTATTTTTTCGATCATGGCGGAAGAAGGCGGGTTCGTAGTCACCGGTCTTGTGATCATACTCTATATTTTTATGTTCATTCAGGGAATGCTGATAGCGCTCAGACAAATGGACGTCTTTAGGCGGATGGTCGCATTTTCTTTGTGTCTTATGATCATTTTTCAGGCGATCCTCAATATTTTTGTCACAATGGGGCTCATCCCTACCAAGGGATTGCCGTTGCCCTTCGTCAGTTTTGGCGGATCTTCGTTGATCATCAACATGATGGCGATCGGCATAATTTTGAGCATTGACCGCAGTCGAGAGTACTAAAAGCACCACGAAATTTCTAATTAATCTAATTTCTTTAATCGCTAAAAGATCCCAATTAATAATGTCTAAAAGTCGGGCATTAAAGCATTAGGCATCAAAAATCGGGAAAACGGGGACGGAGCCCTATTTTTGTCATGTCATCCCGGCCGCAGAGCCGGGATCTTGATCCCCGCTTTCGCGGGGACGACATTTGTAAATTAGGTCTCCGTCCCCATTTTAAAAGCAATTTGAGATTAGAGCAATCGGCCACAAGAAGAGAGTGATGAAAATAGTCATTACAACAGGATACACAGGAGGGCATATTTATCCGGCCATTGCGCTGGGAGAATATCTGGCCCGCCGTCATCAGGATATTGATATTCTTTATATCGCCAGTAACAGGGCCCGGTCGACCAAGGATTATTTTGCAAAGCTGAGCCTCGGGCGCGTTATCTACTTCGAAGATGCGCCATTTTCGTACCGTTCTTTGGTTAAGTGCGTTTTTATCAATATTAAGTCTTTCATAAAGGCGCATAACATATTACAATATGAAAAGCCTGATGTGGTGATCGGGTTCGGGAGTTATTTGTCTTTTCCCTTAGTCTTGGTAGCATGGGTATTTAGGATCAAGACCGTGATCCATGAACAGAATGCCAGATTTGGCAAAGCGAACAAGATATTGGCCATGTTCGCTACAAAAGTGGCACTCAGTTATCGCTCAACGTCAAAGGGTAAAAATACGATCGTAACGGGGAACTTATTAAGAGAATCAGTCCTCGATGTCGCAGCCCGCACGATATCCGCAAAACAGTTTACACACAAAGATATTTATACTGTGCTGGTACTTGGCGGTAGCCAAGGCGCAACGGCGATCAATGCGTTAATGCTTGAGGTGATCGAAACATTGCAGCCGTCGCAAAAAGATCGTATCCGTATTTTGCTCATATCCGGGGAACGTGACCATCAGGACATCAAAGCACGGCTGGAAAAGACGGGTGTGCATTTTGTGCTTTTCCCGTTCACTGAAGACATCCCGCTTTTATACGAAAAAGCGGACATTGTTCTTGCCCGTGCCGGAAGCGGTGTTGTATTTGAATGTTTGGCATTTGGCTTGCCAGCGATCTTTATTCCATATCCGTATGCAGGGTCGCATCAGAAAGATAATGTGACAATGCTTGAACGTGAAGGCGCGGCAATACTATTGGAACAAAGTGGATTGACCGCAGAACATTTAAAAACAGTGCTTTTCGAATTGATAAACGATCCGGCAAAACTAGAAACAATGTCACATAATGCATCACGGCTTAAGCAGATCGAAGGATGTCGCATACTTGACGAAACATTAAGTACACTCGTAAAAGGACAGCGAAGGAACACGTAATATGAACTCATGTACGCAAACATGGATATTGCCCCCTAAAGGAACATTATATTTCATCGGGATCGGCGGTATCGGTATGAGCGCGCTGGCACGTGTATTCCATCATTATGGATACACCGTTAAGGGTTCGGACAAGTACGATTCGCAGATCATACGTGAACTTGCCGCCGAAGGGATCGAGGTAACGGTAGGGCATTCTAATAAGCCGCACGGTGTTGACATTGCCGTATATTCTTCAGCGATCGATAAACAGAACGAAGAATATCTCTGGTTCAAAGAACAAAAGGTCACCTTTGCGCATCGGGGGATGCTGCTGGCATATCTGATGAACAAGACTCAGTCGGTTGCCGTTACGGGCACACATGGAAAAACAACAACAAGTTCTTTGATCGCATTCTTGGCAAAAGAGACCGGGCTTGATCCAACTGCGCTCGTTGGAGGCTATATCAGGAATTACAATAGCAATGTAATGCTCGGCAGGCAAGACCTTATCATTGCCGAAGTGGATGAAAGTGACAAATCGCAGTTGTATTATTCACCGAAGATAAATGTCATTACCAACCTTGAGGCAGACCATCTCGACAGCTATGAAGACTTAAATGGTCTACGCGCAGCGTTCAAGACGTATTTTAAAAATTTAAAGGCAGACGCAAAAGTGATCTATTGCGCCGATGATCACGTATTGACCGAACTTGTGAAGGCTCAAGAGCGGCAGTCCATTTCGTATGGCCTTAATGAGCATGTTGATTATTGCGCTAAAAGTATTATTTACCACCAGGAATCTACGACGTTCGCGGTACACAAGAAAGGGCGTTTTGTTGACACGATCACGATCCCGCTTACGGGTGAACACAATGTCCTGAACACGCTTGCTTCATGTGCAGCGCTTGAATTATTAGGCGCTACCTTAAAAGACGTTTTTCAGGCGATCGTATCATTTAAAGGGGTGAAACGGCGGATGGAAAAGTTGTTCGAAGATAAAGATCTCGTTGTGCTGGATGATTATGCGCATCATCCGACTGAGATAAAGACTGTCTTGACCACACTCCAACGTAAAAAAAGACGGATCATCGCGATCTTTCAGCCGCATCGTTACACGCGCACCAAACATCTTTTAAATGAATTCAAAGATGCTTTCCATGCAGCCGATCATCTGATTTTAACGGATATTTATTCAGCCGGAGAGCGGGCGATCGAGGGCGTTACGATCCACACCTTAGCACAAGCAGTGCGTACCGTTTACCCCAAGCCATGTGAGGTCATTCCTCTTAAGGAGATCGGCGATCATGTGCTGAAGATCATGGCCAAAGGTGATATAATAGCGTTCTTGGGTGCCGGCGATATTACTGATGTTGCCGGTGTTTTTGCCGAAAGGATACGGCAACAGTGCCGTCTGGTCACGACGGTCTAGTAAGTTGGTCGTATGAGAAGCATTGAGAACATACTCAAAAAAGATAGGTCCTTGAGAGGTTATTCGCACATTCAGATCGGTGGGAATGCAGATATGGTATGTGAGCCGCACGACCGGAGTGAGTTGCGTGCAGTGATCGAGCATTGCAACACACAAAAGATACCATTCAGGGTCATTGGCGGCGGTAACAATGTTTTTTTTGCGGACGAAGGTTTTAGAGGGTGTGTGATTTGTCTGCGTAAATGTGAGTCTAATGAGATCCTTTTTTTTGACAACGAAGTCTATGCTTCGGCAGCAATGAGCAATTCTGCATTTGTTAAGAAATGCGCCAATAAGGATCTAGGGGGCATAGAGTTCATTGCGTGTATTCCGGGCACCCTAGGCGGAGCATTAATGATGAATGCCGGTTGTAAGGACCATGGGTCGGGAGAATATCATGAGATCGGATCGTTCGTACGTTCAGTGGACGTTCTTAAGCATGGTCAAGAAGTAACGATACCGGCCACTGATATTACATTTAGTTATCGTACCTCATCATTACAAGGCAAAATTATTCTTGGGGCGCGTTATTTATTGCAGGAAAAAGAGCGTAACATCATCCTGAGCAATGTGAAAGCAACGATGGTCACGCGCAATGCAGTGGTGCCGTGGGGACGCAAGACATTGGGCAGCATTTTTAAAAATCCGGGAGAGGGCAGACCGTCAGCCGGTGAATTGCTGGATAAGGTAGGGATGAAAGGTGAGAGACGGGGCGATGTTGTTGTTTCCGCGCAGCATGCGAACGTTTTTGAAAATAAAGGTAAGGGCACGGCCGAAGATATGTGGGCCCTTATCGAACATGCCCGAAAGCGTGTGTATGAGCATTTTGGGATACGAATGGAGCTAGAGGTTGAGTATATCAAGTAAGCTAAAAGAAGTAAAAATAGGAGTGTTAATGGGGGGCGACTCCCGGGAGAGAGAGATCTCACTTAAGTCAGGAAGCGCAGTCTGTAGTGCTTTAAAGAATTACGGTCTCAAGGTGGAAGAGATCGACATAAAAGGTAATCCTCGGGCACTTATTCGTAAGGCCAAACCGGATGTATGTTTTGTCGCGTTGCATGGTACCGGCGGTGAGGACGGGAAGATACAGGGCATGTTGGAGATAATGAAGATACCGTATACCGGGTCAAATGCAAAAGCGAGCAAACTGGCTTTTAATAAATGGGAGGCACGGGCGGCTTTTGAAGCGAATGATATTCCTGTTCCCAAGGGAGTATTATTGACGCGCAAGAATTATCGTAGCAAGATCAAGAACATTCGTTTCCCGGTATTTTTGAAGCCGGTTGAGGAAGGATCGAGCATCGGGATCCGGCTTCTTAACGATCGCCGTACGGTCGAATGGGAAATAACCGAAGGATTCAAGACGTACAGCAAATTGATAATGGAAGATAAGATATTCGGACGGGAGCTTACGGTCGGGATACTGGGGGATGAGGCCCTGCCGATCATTGAGCTTTCGACCGAGCGGCCGTTCTTTGATTATGAAGCGAAATATAAAAAAGGCCTTACTAAGTATTTCGCTGACCTGCATCTTGATCCGGCAGAATATAAACGATATCAAGACGTGGCGCTCAAGGTCTTTAAGGTGTTAGGTACCCGTGATTTTGCTCGCGTAGATATGATGATCGATTCGTGGGGCAATCCCTTTGTGCTTGAACTTAATTCCATCCCGGGCCTGACCAAAATGAGCCTTTTGCCGAAGGCCGCAGAAAAAATAGGCATTGATTTTACGCAATTATGTTTAAGGATCCTTGATGGTGCGATCAGCAGGATGAAATAAGGTCCTCTCATCAACGTGAGAATGTATGGCTAAGAAAAAGAAAAAAACAGGAAAAACAATAACACAATTGTTCGGAACCGTTTTCAAGTGGGTGTTTTTTATCCTTTTGCGCTGCATCCCGGTCGTGCTGATAATAGCGCTGCTCTTGTATGTTTTTATCACCGCAAAAAAATATTTATACTCAGACCCTAATTTTATCATAACGAACCTCCATATAACCACGGATCATTACTATCCGAAAGAAGAGGTTGCCAAGCGGGGAAATATCCAAAGCGGAGCGCGGATATTTACCGTGGATATCAATCGCATCGCCGAGTCTCTTGAACAAGACCCGCGGGTAAAAAAAGCGAAAGTACGCAAGGTTTTCCCGAACGCACTTGATATTACGCTTATGATCCGTGAAGCATATGCATATCTGTCGTTCGCGGAGGAAAAGGCTTTTTTTGTGATCGACCGCGAGGGTTACGCAATTTCGGCCTGTGAAGAGAATGAATGCGAGGCGCAATATCCCGTTATTATTGATGGCGCGACCGTGCGCAAACGTATCGGCCTTGGAACGCAACATTTTACAGGGAATATCTCTAATGCATTTTTCGTTATAGAATATTTGCGCAACGATGGGTATTACGCCTCTCTCGAAGTAAAACGGACGGTGATCGACAGGCTCAACAGCATCTCTTTGATCGTCGGAGAGTCTGGCCTCGAGATCAAATTAGGGAATAAACGCTTGCTGGACAACATGCAGAAACTCTCACATTTGGAAAAAGTCTTGGAAGGGGAAAATAAGGCGAAGATCAAATACATCGATCTTCGATTTGATGATATCATAGTCAAGAAATAGCACATACGGAGCGGTCCAACCCATGGAACAAATATATCTGGTTTACATCGGCACGACAAAGGTCGTCGGCATACGCGGTGTACTTGATAAGAGTGAAAGCGTGCTTATGGAAACCCTTGTCAAAGTGCCGTCCCTTGGCTTTGATAAAGGAATAGTAGTCGATGTGGAGAAAGCATGCGCGCAGGTTAAAGAAGTTGTTAGCAAGATAGCCAAAGAGGATATGTTGCATAAGATACCATTGTGCGTGATACTTTCTAACAATTTGGTCAAAACATTCGATTGTACGAGTTCGATCTATTTCGGCGATTCGGCCAAAATGGTGACCCAACTTGACATTGACCGTGTCATCGACCAGACACGCGGAACAGCAACGATCCCGCTTGAGGAGTTCATCATTATGGCAAAACCACAAGGATTTACGATCAACGATCTTGAAGGCGTAAAGAACCCGCTTGATCTTGAGGCGCGTCGCTTGGCCGTTAATTTGGTGTTGTATACGGTCAATACGGATGTCTTAAGGAACCTTAACAAGGTCTTTGACCGTCTGGAGATCAACGTGAGCGCCTATTATCCGCGGATCGTCACCTCTGCCTTTTCAGTGTTACGTGATGAAGAAAAACGCGATGGCGTGGTGCTGATAGATATAGGAGGATATACGACCAGCATATCGTATTACATTAACAATACGCTTGATTTCTACGAGGTTATTCCGATGGGCGGGGAGACCATAACTAATTATCTTTCCAATAACTTACACATTTCAGTCCTTGAAGCACGGCGCCTCAAAGAACAATATGGTTCTGCGGTCTTGCTTGAACGGTTCGAGGATGAGATAATCCCCGTCGTGGATATTTTTGGAAAAACAAAACTTAACATAAATAAAAAACGGTTGTATGATCAAATACATATTGCGGCTAAGGAATTGGTTGATAAAATATACGTTTTGCTCAGATCAAAACGGCAGCAGAATCGCCAGATCTGCGGTGCGGTCGTGACCGGCGGCGGAGCGAACCTTGACGGTTTCCTCGATCTTATACAAAAAACCTTGAATATTTCGGTGCGCTTAGGCATAACACGAAACGTAAGCGGGCATGCCGATGCCGTATCGAATTCCGGATATGCGGCCCAATTGGGGCTTTTAGAATATTTGCTCTCAGAGCGCAATGAAAAACAACTTCACTATGTCGGTAAAAATGTGTTAACCAAGAAAATATTACAGGTGCGAGAATGGATCCAAGAAAATTTTTAGAAGACTGTCTTAAGGAAATGGTAGAAGTCAATGCATCAGACCTGCACTTAAAAGCAGGCTGTATCCCGCGGATCAGGGTCAAAGGGGATGTTGTTTTATCCAAACAACCGTTGGTCACCGCGGAGGATATGGTCCAGATAGCGAATGCCACGCTCAATGATTACCAGAAAAACTTGCTGAAAGAAAGACGCGGTGTTGACTTCGCGTTTGACTTCAAGGATTTCGGCCGTTACAGAGGGAATATCTTCTATCAAATGGGTAAATTGAGCATGGTCGTACGCGTGATAAAAATGAAAATCCCGCCGTTCGAGGATCTGCATATCCCGAAAATATTCGAAAAAGTAACGCTCAATCACCGCGGTTTGATATTGGTCTCAGGACCGACGTCGTCCGGCAAATCAACGACCGTGGCTGCTATGGTGCAATACATAAACAAAAATAGAGAAGCACATGTCGTGACGGTAGAAGATCCGATCGAATATGTCCATAAGGACGACAAGTGCATTATCAATCAGCGCGAGATCGGGGATGACGTGTTGACCTTTGCAGATGCATTGCGGTATGTAGTAAGACAGGACCCTGATATTATCGTGATCGGGGAGATGAGAGATGCTGAATCGTTCCACTCGGCTATCGCAGCATCGGAAACGGGACACCTTGTGATCTCAACATTACATGCACGTAATATCATGCAGTGTTTCGACCGTATTCTCGGTTTCTTTCCCTCGGAACAGCATGAACAGGTCTTAGTTCAGCTTTCATTCAATATTAAAGCGATCAGTTCGCAACGCTTGATCCCGAAATTGGATAATACCGGGCTTGTACCGGCGTTCGAAATATTGTGTTCGACCCCGTCGATCGATAAACTCATCCGAGAGAATCGGATGGAAAAGATAACGCAAGCGGTACAAGGCGGCGGGCAAGACGGCATGCAGACATTCAATCAGGCGCTTTTGATGCTTTACAAACGGCAGTTGATATCAAAAGAAGAAGCGATGATGGCCAGTGATAACCCGCAGCAGCTTGAAATGAACATGAAAGGCATCTTCCTTGACGAAGGGACCGGCGGCGGTATTCTTGGGAACGATTGATGAAAGGAAGATCAAATATATGTTGACTGAACCATGTGAGGAAACATTGAAAATAACGTTATTAATGGGCGATTTCCATAAACATGCCGGGGCAAAGATGATCACATTCGGGGATTGGGAAGTTCCCGCCTATTATACGACGATCATAGAAGAACATCGTTGCGTTCGTGAAAAGGCCGGTATCTTTGATGTATCGCATATGGGTGAGATCGTGATCTCCGGTAGTGATGCGCGTGCGTTTCTGCAATATGTATTGACCAATGATATTGATAATTATGACTATGGTACAGCGTTCTATTCGCTGCTGTGCAATGAGCGTGGCGGGATCGTTGACGATGTCTTCGTGTATCCGGTAACTGAGGGGCAATATTTTTTGATAGTCAATGCATCCAATATCGAAAAAGACCACGCGTGGTTGTGCGCGCATAATGCCTTTTCCGACGCCCATATTGAAAATGTAAGCGAGAGACGCGCTATGATAGCGTGCCAAGGCCCGCGTTCAAATGAAATTGTAAGCAGGGTCTTCGAATGTGACGCACAGGTCATTGGGTTCCATAAGTTCATCGAGATGCCGTATGGCGGAGATAAGGCCGTTATTTCAGCATCAGGCTACACAGGGGAACGCGGATTTGAGATCATGTTCGATAACGATCTCGGTCATACGATATGGAATGCGCTTCTTAAGGCCGGCGAGCAATACGGTCTTCAGCCGATAGGATTCGGCGCACGTGATACATTACGCATCGAAGCAGGGTGTCCTTTATACGGGCATGAACTCACCGATGACATTTCACCATTCGAAGTGCGCTGTGGATGGGTGGTGAAACTCGAGAAAGCACGTGATTTCATTGGGAAGGACAGCCTGGTAAAAGCCAAAGACAGGGGAGTGCAGAGGAAGCTCTTCGGCCTTGAGATGATCGAGCGTTCTGTTCCGCGCGAGAATTATGAAGTCTTTAAAAATGACGAGCGTGTAGGCCAGATCACAAGCGGGAGTTATTTGCCGAGCGTTGATAAGAACGCGGCGATGGCATTACTTAATGCCACACAGGTCACAAGCGGCGATACGGTAGAGGTTTTGATCAGGTCTCGTAGGTACAAAGCCCTCGTTACGAACTTGCCTTTTTACAAAGCTCAACGATAGTAGGAAAGGAGATTCTAAGGTCATGAAGGTTGCACATGAATTATTGTACACCCCCACACATGAATGGATAAAACAAGAGGATGAAGGCATTGTATGCGGGATCACGGATCATGCTCAGAGCGAGCTTTCGGATATCGTTTTCGTCGAGTTGCCGGAGAGAGGGAAAACAGTCGCAAAAGGAGCTACATTATGTGTCGTTGAATCGGTCAAGGCGGCTTCAGATATCTATGCGCCCATCTCAGGGACGATAATAAAAGTAAATGATGCTCTCTCCAGTGCTCCTGAAACACTTAATTCAGATCCGTACGGTGAAGGATGGATCTGCGTTATCGAGCCGTCGGACAAGGGCGAGCTTAAAGATCTATTAAGCGCAGAACAGTACAAAGCGAAGCTGTAAGGGTAGATAAACTAACGGTGATAATACTGTCGTCTCCCCTTTTAAGGTCGAGTAGGTCCGCCGTTATTATTGGCGGAGGAGTGGCTTTCGATATATTCGTCCCCCCTCGGTGAGGGGGGTGGTGCGAAGCACCGGGGGGTTTTACGGACAATATACATTGTTTTCAAAATCCCCCGTGCCCCCCCTTAAAAAGGGGGGACATATTACAATGCGACTTCGTCGCTGCCTTCCTTATAAGAGAGGGGACGTATTTTTTTAACGTAAATTAAATAAATTCACATCATGCATCCATACCTACCACTTACCGATCACGACAGAAAAGAAATGCTGAGGGCGATCGGTGTTTCGTCATTTAAAGAGCTTTTGAATGATATTCCGAAAGACATCCCTGCGCCGAAGATATCGTTGCCTGAACCGCTCTCAGAACTTGACCTCGAGCGCGAAATGCGGACCATGGCAGATCGTAATTTGAATCTTGGCGAAATGCTCTCATTCCTTGGAGCCGGGACATATGAACATTTTATCCCCGCAATAGTACCGCACCTTGCCGCGCGCGGCGAGTTCTTCACTGCCTACACACCGTATCAAGCAGAAGCAAGCCAAGGCACATTGCAGGTCATTTACGAATATCAAACGATGATGGCCTCGCTTACGGGCATGGATGTGTGCAATGCGTCGCATTACGACGGTGCTACCAGTTTTGCAGAATCAGTGATCATTGCCATGCAACAGACGCGGCGCAATAAAGTGATCATTACCGGCACGATCCATCCTGATTACAGAAAAGTATTGTGTACCTATTTATCATCCCATACATGCGACATCGTAGAGATTGGATTTACCGACACAGGGGCTTTTGATCTTGGCACACTTAAGAAGGAACTATCCAAGGATGTTGCCTGTCTTGCCGTGCAAAGCCCGAATTATTTCGGCGTGATCGAAGATCTTACCAATGTGCGCCAATTACTCGATACGGTTGGTGCGCTTCTTGTCATGGTCGTTAATCCCATGAGTTTAGGTGTGCTCCGTTCACCGGGCGAATGGGGAGCGGACATTGCCTGCGGTGATGCACACGTTTTCGGCAATACACCTTCGTTCGGAGGGCCGCATCTCGGATTCATCGCGTGCCGCGCAGCGTTAATGCGTAGGCTTTGTGGGAGATTAGCCGGCATGACCGAAGATGCTGAAGGGAAACGCGCGTTCGTATTGACATTACAAGCCCGCGAACAACATATTCGCCGCGACCGGGCATCATCGAATATTTGTTCCAATCAAGCGTTGTGTGCATTGCACGCAGCGATCTATTTGGCAGCGCTGGGCAATGAAGGACAACGGCGCGTAAGCGAGATCAATCTTCAGAATGCGCATTATTTAAAACAAGAACTGAGGAAGCTAAAAGGCTGCGAGATCGTATTTAACGCCCCGTCGTTCAATGAATTTGTCCTGAGAACAGCCGTGCCTGTAGAAAAGGTCCTTGATGAGTGCAGGGTGCAAGGGATCTTTGCCGGGGTGAAACTGGGTTGTGATTATCCGCAATTGAAAAATTGCATGCTTGTATGTGTGACCGAGACAAAAAGCATAAATGATCTCGATCGCTTTGTGAGCGTGCTTAAGGATTGTATTATATAAGAGTATGTTTTTCTGACGTAGCCTATCATGTCGTCCCGGAAAGCCGAAGGCTTATCCGGGATCTATAAACCTAGGTCCCCGCTTCTGCAGGGACGACAACGAATAAAAACAACATAGATAGAATTCTTGAATTAGGGACAGACACTAGTGTCTGTCCCCAATGAAAGAAGATATAATGAACCCAAACTACGACAAATTACTATTCGAACTAAGCCAAGAAGGTAAACAAGGATCCTTTTATCCGGATATATCTGCGAGCACGGACCCGGTCGATAAGATATTACCGCAGGGCCTAAGGAGAGAAACACCCACACATCTCCCGTCGGTAAGTGAGCCTGAGATCGTGCGCCATTACACCTGCTTGAGCCATAAGAATTTTTCGATCGATACCCATTTTTATCCGCTGGGCAGTTGTACGATGAAATACAATCCGCGGATCACGGAAAAAATAGCGGCTTTCCAGGGGTTTAGCAATATTCATCCATTGCAGTCCGATGATTCTGTGCAAGGGATCCTCAAGGTCCTCTTCGATGCGCAAGAGATGTTCGCTGAGATCACCGGGATGCATAGGTATTC